>JAJFJO010000303.1 GCA_021774015.1 Gammaproteobacteria bacterium | reverse complement strand
GCCAACCCACGGTTCAGGCGTTCCCAGCACGCAGGCAACTGCGATTCCGGCAGCCGCTCAATCATCACCTTAAGCGCTTTTCTAGCAGCCTGTCGAACATCAGAATTTTTATCCGCCAACCTGCGATCCAGGCGCTCCCAGCGCGTAGACAACTGCAATTCCGGCAGCTGCTCAATCATCACCTGAAACTCTTGTATGGCAGCCTGTCGAACATCAGAATCTTTATCCGCCAACCAGCGATCCAAGCGCTCCCAGCACGCAGACAACTGCGATTCCGGCAGCCGCTTAATCATCACCTCAAACGCTTGTGTGGCAGCCTGTCGAACATCAGAATCTTTATCCGCCAACCCGCGACCCAGGCGCTCCCAGCACGCAGGCAACTGCGATTCCGGCAGCCGCTTAATCATCACCTTAAGCGCTTTTATAGCAGCCTGTCGAACATCAGAATCTTTATCCGCCAGCCTACAATCTATTATTTCCCAGCACTGGCTTAATTCCAACACTCGACAGTGTGTGATAAATGTACTAAAAGACTTAAAAATAACGTGTCGAACCTCAGAGTTATGATGTTGTAATAACGCCACAAATCGTGCACTGCATACTGATACATCACTATGTAAACATAGCGCCATCCAGTGCCCTAAAAATTGAGCAACAATTTCTATGACATCCAAACACTCATACGACAATAACGCCAACATGCCTTCAAACAGTGTTTTTTGTTGGTCTTGCGTCCAACACTCAGAAAGCTGTATCAGCACTTGAGCAATACATGATAAACGGGTGGGGGAAATACCCGGTGGGCGTTCCATGTCCTCTAAAGAGCTGGCCGCTGACAAGGTGCCTAGTGACACTGCGGGCTGCATCTCCCTGGATGATCGTTCATATATCATAGGCGCACAGGCTTTTAGCACCTGCGGACTCAATTTCAAATAATCCATTAAACGCTGTAGTTTTAAAAGATTTTTTGATTCTCCTTCAGCATCATCGCGAAAGCGCCGTCTTCGTTCTGTAACAGGCGCCTCCAAATGAAGCATAAAATCGACTATCCATTCACACATCAGCTGTTTAATGGCTGTTAATGGTTCACCAAAACCACTTTCATCCGCACAGCGGATCAATTGATGTAACAACTTTTGACTGCCTTCACTGTAATCACCGGGTTTTGTAAAATGGCGCCCCATAAGTAAGTACGAAAACAATTCTTGTATCTTATTTGGGCCAGTGTCTGTGTCCGCTGACGCACGGGCACTTAGCCCCAATAAACCCGAAGATAAGGAGCTAGATGATGAGACAGGTGCTCGTGTTTGAGCCTCCTGCCCGATAAGACCTGCAACAAACCACCACACCACTTCAAAGCGATCGCGATCTTGATAGTGTGTGAGTATTTGTAATGATTGCTGATGTTTTGGATCGGTTACCGGTTGTTTAAACCCCTCTGCAATATGATGCGCCGCTAAATACTCTATTAATGTTAAATGAATCACTTCATAGTGATCCTCATACGGATTGGTACTGCCGCCTAATGGCCGCAATAAACCCAGCTCCAAGATACGGTCTCGTAATTCAGGTTCTGCTTCATGAAAGAGTTTCCCCACTAATTTGTCCGGCGATAAAAACGCCTTAATGGCTTCTTCCAACGACGCCCCAATGATCACAACCCCCTGATGAGTTGCAGATTCTATGGCGCAAAACGCAACATGACCCAACACCCGCATCGCATCTGAATAGATAGCATTGACGCGTTGCTCACCCAGATCGCGTTCCGGCTCTCCCGCACGTCTTAAGCTTTCTTTTTTGCGCATCAATAGCATATCACTGTAGAGCTTGGACATAGTTAGATGCGCAAAGTCCACAGTTTTAAGCGTATCTTCATGACTCTTATAAAATGAACACAGCAATTGGCAATACAGTGGAATCCTAGCTAAGCTCTCTAAATTAGGGTTGTGAGAGAGCATCGTTCGTAACCCGGCTGCACGTGCAGAAGCACTTCTATCAGGTTCAACTTCCGGTTTACCACTGGCATCCACCGGTTTATCTGACAAGATCTCAAAACAGGCGTCTATATAGCCATTGCGTTTGTCAGCGCCTACAAAACCCTCACAAGTTACTCGACGTGTAACTTGCGATCGTCCATCAACAGCTGTGGGTAGATCGTCGATATGGGCTCCCGTGCGGCTGGTGACCACATAACACGGTACGCATTGCAGCAATAATTTTATCGCCGGATGGGCATATGTCGTTTCATCTAATCCATCCAACACAAACAATATCTTCTGTGGATTTTCTTTAAATAACTGATTCACAGCCGCTTTATGGGCAGCTGTAATTAGAGGGTGTCCAACACCATCCACCCCACCTTTATCTGCAGGAAATACCAGGCGCTCCCAAGGACCAAACAACACATCATCCATGGTGTAGTCTGTATCCTCATATTTTGCCATTAAATACGGTAGCGATAGGTGCAGCATTAATTCAAATCGATCTGAGTAAAAAGCATCCTGCGCCCATAAGGTCGAGAGCGTGCGGCATAAGCTGGTTTTCCCTGTACCCGCTCCGCCCTCAACAACAAGACGATCTGGAGATGGCGATTCCTCAGAAAGTGCAGAGAACAACGAAGAAAAAGGCAGTGGGGTATTCACCTGGTGTTGTGCAGTTCGTGTAACAGTCAATTGCTTAAGTCTTTGGTAGTGGTCTCTTCCCATACGAACTGCAGCTCCAGAACTAGCACGACCATGACGCTCTTCTTGGACTTCTCGAACTCTAATAGTATTAATTGTTACACTTTGCCTTTGAGTGATACTCAAATCTACCGGCAACCGATCTGCAGCTATAGATTTCTTTGCATCTACCAAAAAGCCCAATTGATTTTGTGCCATATATGCTTTTTGCAGAATCATTTTAACCTCACCCAGTGGGGCTGGAGCGATGACCGCGCATGCAACGTCAGGATCGGTTACAACAACTTGATTTGCAACAAGATTAGCCTGATCACCAAGAGAGAGTGTGCTAGTCTGCACCGTGTGAGCCTGGACATTTTGAGTATGGAGTTGACCAATATGCGCAGTGCCTATGTTCACCTGATCGGCATATTGCGTTGCGATCACCGTAATATCACCAATACTAACGGCGGCACCCTCACCGACGCTCATATTGTCTAGAATGTTGACGTGTTGTTGGAGTTGACCATTGACGTCTTCCCCATCTTCCCCTTTCCCGCCGCGTTTTAGTAATCCCTGCAGTGCACTGAGTTCTTCTTTGAGCGCATCAACATCGGTGCTCAACACCGACTGTGCATCAACCTCTGTGCGTAATTCTGTCAACTGACGCTCAAAATGAGCACGTTGGTCCGCCGATAACTCACTGCCCGCTTGGGCCTTGATATATAAGTCGGAGGTCACGCGGGCTATCGATAACCCAAGGCTGGGGGCTTTAGCCGCCGCTGCTGCTGCACTGGCAGCGGCCGGTACTTCTTGCAGACGGTGATGCTGAGTTTTACTCCATTCTAAAAATTGCTGTAAGTCGGGGTCAGCATATTCTTGAAGTATCTTATCACTTAATCGCGCGATCACCGCCTGACGTGGCGCATCCGTGCGCTCATCCAGTAAGGCTTCCATAAGGAGTTTGAGATTCGGGTCCGCATCAGCACCCCGTTTAATCTTATCAATAACCGCTGCTTTGATCTCCGGATCGCTAAGAGCACCGGCTTCGAGGGTCACCGCCGCGCTGTGGGTGGACACACTCGCGCCGACAGCAAAAGGGCTTGCAGAAGCCCCCGCTTCGCTCTCAGCGCTACCTCCCTGCACAGAGCCTGGCATTTGGCTTAAAAACTGTTGGTACACCTCACTGGCAGCATCCAAGCCCTCCATATGACTGCTAAAATGATCTCTGAAATTTTCCAAAGGGGTGTTCTGTAATATATGACCATGCTTTTTTAAATACATCAGGAAGCCTTCGCTAGGCTTTGCTTCGACTAGGTGTGTTTGTGGCATTTTAAGCTCCTTCTCACGATAGACTCAGTTATATTTAATACTAAAATTTTCAATGCTAACTGCTAGTTTTTTGCAATATATGCCCCATTATTATTCTTTTTGTTGTATGTGAAATTTTAGAAACGACAGCCGTGTTCGGTTGCTGGCCCGCAGTACCTGCTGGTGATTGTGACTTTTCTTGTGGCATATCCTTCCACCTTGTTTGGTCTTGACAGTCGAGAAGATTTATTCAATTAGAATATAGTGGTTATTAGGTTACCATAGCAGGGTTTGAATTCAACTCATTACGTGCAGCTTTGTTGGTTTAATGATCATCTGAATGGCTTTAAAATGCTTAAAGATACAATTGAATTTCCAAAAGGCTCTACACATTATTTTAAGCATTTAATCTTTTGTATTTGAGGTGATTTTTTACATCGGAAACCTCCATCGCCTTTTCAAATTCATCAAGAATATTTTGCACTTATGCAAAAATATCCACCATGGCTTTTTGATGCTTTTGATTCTCCGTACACCGTTTAATTTCGCTTCTTCAATCTGCAGGCGTAAAGTATCCATCTCTCGGCCTGTGGTATTTTTAGATTTTTTTAATTGCTTATCTCCCACTGTCTTTCAAGATATTGCCCTATCACGTCAACCAGATACTGAGAACAGTAGACTAAAAGCCCCTTGGTCCCGATGATTTGTTACCTGTAGGTGCTGGATTACCATTTCGAGACCTAATAACTACACATACATCCTTTATATTTCATTACTTACTTGCCAATATAAAAACTGCATTAGGATCTTTTTCTGAAGTTGCTATTTTATTAATGAGCCCAAGATCTAACATTTCTTTTAACCTTGTTCTTGCTGTGCGTGTTGTTACTCCCCAGATAGCAGCGATATCTTTCGTTGTTAGTGTGTTACTTTCCTTGAGTGAATCAAGGAGTTTTATCTGCCAAAGAACTAATGGTTTAATTTCTTCCGTGCGAGGATATAGTGTTGCTCTGAAATTATGATTTATTTCTTCAAATTTTGGTTTTTTGGTATTGAGTTGTTGATAAACTTTAATTACTCGTCTTAATCCCGATCCCAATTGTTCTATTAATTTAATTTGGCGAAAAAGCCTGCCTATGATTTTATTCCTTAATTTAGAGATACCAGCAAGAGCGGATGATAATGTCTGACCAAAAGGTAATCCTCCTGGATTGGTTATTTCAATTCTATTGTTGAAAATTGCAATTTGTATTGCCGTTCCAGTGATCGAATAGTCGCTGTGTAAAATAGCATTAATAACTATTTCCCTGATAGCTATTTGAGGGTATTCATGAATGTCTTTTCTCGTCGTTAAACCAATTTCAGCAGATAGTGTCGCATGTTTGTTAATGAATATTATGATCTCATTGATAGACTTAATTAAGCCTAATTCAATATCAAGTTGATCATGTATCTCGTCTTTGTCTGCTCCTCGATATGCAACACAACGGATTATTGTATCCGGAAACCAGGTTGTTCGTTGATCTGAAAATAATAATATAGCTGCATTTGTTGGGTATTTTGAACCGTTAGTATCACAGTGAATGCCTAGGCTTTTGTAATGCGTTGCATTGATTTTTTTATCGGCTGCTTCAAACCGTTCCTTGATAAAATCATTTTCTGCTGTGTCAAATGATGCGCCGACACAGGGCAATTCATCAAAGGAGGTATGTTTTGCCAATAAGCGTAGCGACTCTAGCATTTCTGGGTCAGCTATTCTATTTGTAGAACCTAAACGAATATAGACACCATTTTCAGGGCCTGCTTTTTTTAAATAATGCGGCCCAACTAAATGTGGAATGTGAATGATTAAAAATTCTTTTTTCCGATAGGTGATAATATCAATGTCAGGAATAATGAGAGGCTCAATATTATCTGCCAGTGTGCTTGCAATACGTTCTTCTTCCGATAAAATATTTTCTACACCTACAAGAGCTTTTGTCTTATCCTCAATACCAATAATAATCATTCCACCGGCGGTGTTAGTAAAAGCGATAACCGTTTTAACGATATTATTCAGCGAATGAGCATTTTCTTTAAACTCTAACGTTTTATTTTCAGTCTTTGATAAAATGTCTTCGATCATCACTCGCCTCTCTATAAACCTAACTAGGAAATTAACACGGAAGAGCTGGGAAGTCAAAAGCTTCCGAGTTGGATGTGTTTAGAGCCTTATTCGATGTAAAGCTGAAACCCCGACCATTTCCCCACTCGGGAAATGTGAGAAATTAAAAATAGCCAGGTAACTCTTTGATTCTATTGGTAGATCGTATAGGTCTCGAACCTACGACCCGCTAATTAAGAGACCGGGTGCATTCTATCTTATTATTTTAAAATGACTTTTTAATCGGGATGCCCTTAGCATAATCAGGCCTTAGCATAACAAGTCATAACCCACCCCCGCAAAACTCCTGTATGCAAATTCAAACAATATAACCAATAAATCACCGCCCAATTTTATTTCAAAATTATTTACCCACAAAATGATATTGGTTAAATGCACCATATTAAACTTTTTCATTTCTCCTACTTTTTTTACTTATCGTTTAGAGACCTATAACTTTCGTGACACACACTCCCTCGCTCCACACACCCTTAGAAATTATTGTTTACGGCTCCCCAAAACACCCTTAAAACCGCTTTTTCTTTTATCTTTTGGTGCAAGTGCTTGTCGCTGATACATCTCAAAGCCAATTTCAATATTAATCGTTCTTAATTTAAATATTCCCAAGGTGCAACAGTTCATACAGGCGCTTTGAGCAACATATTTTGCGATGGCTTTTGAATCTTTATTTTCTTTTATCGCATCAACGTTAGCTTTAAATTTACGCTGCAATTTGCTTTGAAGCCTCAATATGGTTATTGATTGCAGTGATTGCTTGGACAGTCTATCAACACCTTTATCAGGTAATGCCTTCCAAGATAAACTCAAATATCGATTAGATTTGAACTGCTTTCTTAATTGATTGTAAACAGCGATACTAAGCTTAGTAATATTTTTCTCGGGTCTGCGTAATTCATACTTGGATTTGAGGCTAGTAGTATCAGTATCAGAAATTAACGAAGCATCGATACTTTCAACTAATTCTCGATAATACCAAACAATTTCTGTTGGCTCTGAACCTACCGCACTTGCAGCTGCGCTAGCTGCACCCACACCGGGTGAGCCAACGTATAGCTCATGACTTGCTTGTTGAAATAACAGTGCTCGAATTTGACGACGGTGTCCCAAAGTAAAGTAAGAGTAACTGGCGCGTAGTAACTCAAATTTAGGTTCAGAATATTCACCTACACCAGCAGTGGCAGTTGTTATATCGAAAAGTCCTTCAGGTATCTGTAATAATTTACCAAGATACATTGCGAGCATCTCAGGATTGCGAATGGAAAATACTTGAAGCGCTCTAGTCGAAGCATCACGGACATATTTCTTCTCATCTGCCAGCCACTTTTGAAGCTGTGGTAGTAATCCCAGCAATTTCGATTCTGGAGTGCGACCGATCAGTGCCTTTAAACCCTCCAGCGCAGACTTGTGGACATTCTCATATGTATCCCTCAGACCCATTTCAAGCAGCCGCAATAATTTCGGTAACTTCGATTCTGGAATACAACCTATCAGCTCGTCTAAATTATTCAGCGCGACACAGCGGACATGCCAATCTATATCCCCCAGCACCTTTTCAAACAGCGGTAATAATTCCGACAACATCTTTGGAGTCCGATATATCAGCACTTTCAAATCTCCCTGTTCGTCACTACCAAAACTCCTCTGGATAGTGCCCAGCCCCTTTTTAATCAGTGGCAATAATTCTGGCAACTTCGACTCTGAAATGCGATCTATTAGTACTACTAAACCGGCCAGTGCGACTGTACAGACATCCCCATATGTATCTTCAAGCCCTTTTTCAAGCAGTGGTAAAAATTTCGGCAACCTCACTGGCGCGCGACGTATTAGCGCTGTTAAACTCTCGAACGCGACTTCACGGACACTGCCTGAATCCCTCAACCTCTTTTCAAGAAGCGGTAATAATTCAAGCAAAGCCGATTCTGGAGTGCGATCAATCAGCGTTGTCAAACCTTCCAGCGCAGCTTCGCAGACATCCTTATTTCTGGCCCCCAGCCACTTTTCAAGCAGCGGTAATAAATCTGGCAACTTTGACTCTGGATAGCGAGCTATTAGCGCTTTTAAACCATTCTTCGCGGCAGAGCGAACTTGCCACTCAGGATCTTCCAACCCTTTTTCAATCGACGGTAATAGTTCAAGCAAAGCCAATTCTGGAGTTCGACCAATCAACGCTTTTAAACCCTTCAGCGCGGCAATACGAAGATTCTCATCAGCATCCACCAGCCACTTTTCAAGCAGCAGTAATAGTACCTGTACCTTCGATTCTGGATAACGAGCTATTAGCGCTCTTAAGCCCTCCCCTATGGCACATTGGACAAGCTCATTCATTTCTCCAGATCGCACCACCATGACAGACAGCCCGCCTTCTAATATTGGGCTATCATACTGTCCGAAAAAACTGAGGACTTGAGTGGCTTTTGTAAGCACTGCATAATCTGTACATGTGCTCCATTTTGATTGTAACCAGACAATGAGAGGGGCGAGTTTTTTTCTACTAAGCAGGCCCTGTAGCCAAGTTGGACTCATCCCAAGTACAGTTAACAAATGCGCCAAAGGTTCAAAATTATCCATATTATCTCTCACATGGCATTGGATCAACGCAATCAACCATGCCGTTAAATGTTCGCTAAAGGCAGGCACAAATGTTTGTAGCACTTCTGCCTCATCACACAGGCGGATGAGTTGCTCTAATTGAGCTTGATGTAGAATGACGTTATCTTCTATCAAGCATGGACTTGGATCTACTTTACCAATCAGCGAATAATCAAAGAAGCGCAGTAGACTGTCATAGGGCTCTTGCATTTGAGCTGCGGTTGTGGCGCCACCACGGGTAGCAATGCGTGTATCTTTTGATGCCTTTCCAAGTTTGCCCGCTACAAACCACCAGATCACTTCATACCGGGAGTTATCTTGGTGGTAAGCTAAAGTGTGTTTTGCTATCTGATGATATTTGTCTTGGGGCGGAGCTTTAAAACCTTCTGCAAGGTGTTCTGCCGCTAAAAATTCGATGAAGGTCAAGTGCGTGAAATCATAATCATCTTGGTA
>JAJFJO010000302.1 GCA_021774015.1 Gammaproteobacteria bacterium | reverse complement strand
GACAATGTAAAAGCAGAGTCACAAAAAATCATCGCGATTATCACTCAATGTGAATTAGAAAACCCTGACAGCACTACTGCAATCCTTGTTCGATCACGCTCACACCTACAGGAAATCACACCTGCCTTGCATGCAGCAAACATTGCTTTTACAGCTGTCGATATTGAGCCGCTTGGGCAGCGCATGGAAATTCTTGATTTATTATCACTCACTAAAGCACTGTTGCACCTTAGCGACCGCACTGCATGGCTTTCCATACTGCGCGCACCCTGGTGTGGCTTAAGCCTTGCTGATATCCACGCAGTTGCACAATCTGCAAACAATAAAACAATATATAGCGCATTACAAAAACATAAAAATAATAATGCGTTGTCTGTGGAAGGGCGGTGTATCTTAAATCGTATTGTACCAGCGCTAATAAACACAATTAGTTCTCGTGGCCAATATGACTTTAGCACTTGGATACAAGGCGCTTGGACACTATTAGGCGGGCCTGCGACATTGCAAGAAGAAAAGCAACTGAAAAATGCCGAGCAATATTTTAATCTACTACAAGAGCTAACGAACAACCATGTTCATATTGAACTGAGCACACTGGAATATAAACTCAATGGACTTTATGCTAAGCCACAACATCAAGAAAACTCCAATGTGCATATTATGACGATTCATAAAGCAAAGGGTTTGGAGTTTGACCATGTCATTCTCCCTGGGCTACACCGAAAGAGCCCCGCTGAATCGAGCAAAATCATGCTTTGGCAAGAACGGCCCAATCAATTTGGCAGTAATGATTTATTATTGGCTTCAATTAAACCCAGCCACGTACAACATGACCCAATGTACGATTATCTGCGTAAAGTTGAATCACAAAAGCTCGATTTAGAAAGTGCACGTCTATTATATGTTGCAATCACGCGAGCGAAATGTTCCTTACATTTGCTCGCGAACTTTCAACTACAAGATCCTGTCGAGGGCATTATAAAACCGCCCACAAAAGGGTCTTTTTTATATGCTCTGCAAGATCATTTTACCGAGGCACTACATAATATGCCTGCAGCACCCGAATCAACTGACGAATGCGATGCTAAAGAAGAACCCATAGCAACCATCACACGACTCGTTCCACAATGGCAATCTCCTCTACCTATTGTGACTAAAGAACCCAACTTAAAGAACAACGCCATTGAGCTAAAACTAACCGATAAAACCCCTGCAATAGTCGGCACGATCATTCATGAAGAGCTCGATGCCATCAGCTCTCTAATGAGCCCTATTGACACCGCTTGTTTGCAAGCACGCCAATCTCGCTGGCATGCTCGATTAAAACAGCTGGGCGCCAATAATGTGGATACACATCTTTCAACTGTTCATCAAGCTTTGCAAAACACACTGCAAGATACTAAAGGCAAATGGATTTTATCAAATACACATCAAGATATTCATAATGAATACGCACTAACCGTGAATGCTGCTGGGAAAACGTTAAATATAATTATCGATCGCTGCTTTGTTGATGACAATAACGTACGCTGGATCGTTGATTACAAGAGCTCAACACCGAATGAGATCAGCATAGACGCATTCCTAGAGCAAGAGAAAAACCATTATCAATCACAACTAGAAACCTATGCACACGCATTCTCAATGCTTGAAAGTCGTGAAATTAAATTGTGCCTTTATTTCCCTCTTATATCCACATCGATTGAATGGTCATATAAATAATTCAATAAAACAACCGATACTTTAATCTAAAACAGGGGCGATCTCCTGCAGACATGCTTAAGTAAACATGTCTAAAAAGTGCCGCCCCCATAGTTCCAATTTAAATATCTTTAATACGAAACAGGAATAAAACCAACACTATTGAAATAATCCATATAGGTCCCCATCAATACTCCATCAAGGGGCGGGCAAGATACCCCCGTTCCTTTCAGTAATTTTGTAGTTTGAGTACTGTCATATATAGGAAATTCCGCCATCCGTCCTGTGAAATTTTCAAGCGCCGGGGCAAACGCATACATTTCATTCTCCTCAAACTTCGGACTAGCAAATAATTTTTGTTGCCAGCTATCAAAATCTAACAAATCAAATTCATAACCACGACTACGCAAGCAGGAATAAAAATCTTTTGAGTACATTGGGTTAGGATTAGATAAGTGAAAAGTTTTATGTGTGCTTTTATTCACTTTCATTAACTCAACCAATCCAGAGGCAACATAATCAACGGGGGTTAGTTCTATAAAACATTCAATTTGAGGGAAAGCCTTAAAGCGCAAACAGCCTGCTAAAATTGCGATCATGAAATCAGTTGTTACCGTATATCCTGACTGACTATGTCCTGCCACTTCACCTGGACGAAAGATAACAAAAGGAAAACCATACTCTCCTGAATTTCTTATCATTTTTTCACACACCCATTTTGACTCATCATAACCAAGGTTTAGTGACATATCATTATGCAAGGGATCGGTTTCTTTAAAAATAAAATGAGCCCCCAACGGAAGCACTGCCGTCGTAGAAACATAGTAAAATGTTTTTGTTTTTTTCTCCAAAGACATATGAATCAATTGCCGTGTGGATTCAACATTGGCTTTACACAACGCTTCATAAGGATAAATAAAGTTAACCATGGCGGCATTATGGAGAATTGCATCACATTCACTGACAATAAAATCATAATCTTGATCCGTCAGTCCTAAACGTGGTTTTGAAATATCACCACAAATAACATGAATTCTATTTTTAAAAGAATCAGACCATAGCTCATGCTCTTTCAGGGTCTTGATTATTTTCTCTACACCCAACGCTTCATTTTTTGCTCGGGTAAGGCAGTAAACTGTATAATCAGTTCGCGTCAATAATTGCTCAAGCACATAACGACCAACGAACCCCGTTGATCCCGTAAAAAACAGCTTGCTTATTTCGTTACAGACGTTGAGCTGATTTTTTTTCTCAATATCATCAAGTACAATTTCAGCCTCCGTTTCAAGAAATTGGAAATGTGCATTAACTTTTTCTTTGTCCGTGAAGGCTTGAACACTTTTCAATGATTTAGATTTTTCATCTTCAATCAATGATTGAATAGCCTTACAAATCCCTTCCGGTGTTGATGTTTGATAGAAATCGCGGAAGCCCAATTTAACACCAAATAATTTCCGCAAACGACCAATAAGTTGAACAACAAAAATAGAGTTCCCCCCAAGATCAAAAAAATCATCCTGTTTGGTAACTGCTATTTCGAGACTCAATAATTCCTTAAAAAGCTCCGCAACATCTCTCTCTTGACTGCTCATCACAAGCTCAGAAGATTGAATAGCCGCTCTCTTTACACTAGCCAAAGAATTTATAGATTGCTCTAGCAACAGTCGATCGACTTTACCACTAATCAAATAAGGAAATTTTTCAACCGCAACAATGCGATGCGGAATCATATAAGTAGGCAGTAGTGTAATTAGAGATTGTCTGATTTTCTCATCAATATTGACATCTTCTCCTGTTTTCGCAATCACAAAAGCATAAAGTTTTTTATCCTCAGCTTTGTTCACAATCACAACTGATTGTTCAACAGCAGCAATACTGTTGATTGCATTTTCAATTTCATATAGTTCAATTCTAATGCCACTAATTTTAACTTGTGTGTCTGTACGACCCATATAGGTTAAATTACCATCTGCCATGTACCTGACCATATCACCCGATTGGTAGTAACGCTTTGATTCTCCTTCACCAACTGAGATTTGCTTGAACAAGGTGTCAGTTAAGGTGGGACGATTCACATAACCATCAGAAATCCCTACACCACCAATATAGAGTTCACCTAAACCACCAATTGGTGTTCGGTTTTGATGTTTATCGAGCACCAATAAATCATAATTGCTTAATGGCTTACCAATCGCAATTTGCTGTTGGTCACTAACAACCGGATACTGTGTTGTCAATACTGTTGCCTCAGTAGGGCCATAACCGTTGATTATACGAACTGAATCAGACATGGCGAAAATTTTATTAGCCATTTCTCTTGTCAGAGGTTCGCCTATCATCATCAATAAATTCAATTGCTCAGGCAAATTACAGGTTTGAATTAATGCATCTACCAATGAAGGCACACTATTAATAAAGGTAATCTTATCTTTATGTGGTAGCTCATTAATAGCAAATAAATCACTAGCCACAATGATAGTGCCGCTTTTACACAGAGGTAAAAATATTTCAACCATTGATATATCAAAACACAATGATGTTGAATACAGCGTGTATTCATACTCACCTTGATTGAATTCACTAGTAAGCCAATCAGTTAAGTTTGCTAATGCAGAGTGTGCAATGATAGCACCTTTTGGTTGCCCTGTTGATCCCGATGTATACATAATATAAGCAGTCTTCTCGGAACTGATCGTTGGCAAAGAAGTGTTCGTACTTTGATTAGAGTAGCTATTAATATTTAGTAATTTCACTTTACCATTAGCTGATGATTCTACTAATTCTTGCCTGTCATGATCAACCATAATTATTTTAATATCAGCATCATCAAGAATACCACTCAACCTTACTAGCGGAAATTCAATGTCTAAAGGAACAAATGCAGCTCCAGCTTTTAAAACTGCCAATACACTAATCAATTGCGATGTATTATGTGGCAACAATATACCGACAGCAACATTTTCTCCTTGCGTCAAGGAGACCAGGTAATGTGCTAGTGAATCAACATCCTCAGCAAGTTCTCGATAGGTTATTTTTTTGTTACCTTCTATAATGGCAACTGAGTCCGGTGTGGCAACACAAGCTGCGTCAATTCTTTCCACTACTGATTGGTACGCCGTAACCTGAACATTACTACCCCATGCATTTAGTTGCTGGAGCTGATGATAATCAAGGCATTGATAATCGCTAAGGCGCTTTGTAGATTGCGTACTAAGCTCTTGCAACATATGCTTATACAGACGCAGCCAGTTTTTAATAGTTTCTTGCTCAAATAGTTCGGTTGAGTAATCGCAGTTAATAATAAACTCGCCTTGTGACTTGCAAACACTGATCACAATATCATATTTAGAATACTGAACAGAGGATATAGTCATTCTTGATTCAAAATCATTATTGCTATTCACTTCAGGCAATTCCATATATTGAAAGAACATGGAAAAAAGCGGCGTCCTACTTTGGTCTCTAGATAAATTCAATTCTTTTATCAAGCGATTAAATGGATAATACTGATTATCAAAAACCATCGCCATATTTGTTGAAAATGTTTCTAAATTCTCACTTATCGTTTTATCATGCTGCACAGAATAATGGATTGCAATTGGATTTTGTGTGTTGAAGCAGCACTCACCAATCAAATTACTGACATCTCCATAACTACCAAGTGTAACAGTATCACTATTAGTTAAACGTGATGTTAATAGTGCGAAATTAAAGCATAAATAATTAAACAAAGTGGTTTTATGTTGCTTACACCAGCTCGTAATATTATCACCCCAATCAGAACCAAGTTTCGTGCTCAAACGATTACCGTGATATTGCTTAATGGGAGGCCGTAATTTATCTGTTGGCAAGTGATAGTAGTTACTACTCACATTTTGCAAATACGTCAAGAGCGATGACTTTATTTCATCACCAGCAATACTCTCATCTATTATTGAAAGCTTACTAACATAGTCAAGATAAGAACTTGATCCCTTGCTTCTCGATTCAATTGTCGGAACGCCATTGTAAATATTGATGATTTCGTTATATATCTGCATCAGATTCTTTACGTTGAAGATAATTTCATGACTCAACAATACCATATATTGCGCATCCTTTCCTGATACGAATTGAATCTCTAACACTTGATCATAAATATTGAATTTCTTTGCAGTCAATGATTCCACATAATCCTTCGCTGATGACACATCACTCTGATTAACATCTATTTCAATTTTTTCAAACTTAACTCGACTATCTACACCAACCGTTTCAAGCATTTCAGCCTCATCAAAGCTAAGACGCAAAAAATCATGCTGTAGGCTAAGGGTATTGATAGCATTTCTAAATAATGTTTCGTTGACTTTTCCAGTCAACTTAAATGTTGCACAACTATTATAGCTAGCCGCTAACTCGTCGGAATAATGATAGTAATACCATAATTCCCGCTGGTACTCGAGAACTGGGAATTGTGTAGTGTTTGATAATATCGTTTTCTGTTGCTTAATATGCGCTTCCTTCATTTCAATTTTTTGTTTGACATGCTCGACCAAGTCAGCAATTGTTAACCCGTCTCTAGCAAGTGTTTGCAATGACATCATCACTTCAAATTCTTCTTGTATTTGTCGAACATAATCAATAACCTGGATAGAGTTAATACCTAAATCTAGTATTTTAGTGTCCATGTCAATATCAGTGAGATCCTCCTTAAATGATTTCTTAAGAAAGGTTATCAAAAAATCAGCAATCATTTCATCTGATAATAGTTTATTAGCCATTACATGTTTCCTCGTTAGTTAAGTTAAATCAAGTTACACAATACTGTCATCATCCAAGTCAATCAGCATAGAGTGTTTTTCAGTAGTTCTAGATCTCTGAAAATCAGCAAACTGCTCACCATCAGCTTGTTTGCAGTAAGATGATAATGAGATATTTTTTAATAACGCAATCTCAATATTTTCTTTATTGTATATAAGCACATTAAAAAGTGTTTTGCTACCTCTACTCAATGGTTCAATCAACACTTTAGCAGGATAAAAATATTTTACCGGAAAAATAGCTTGTTCCAAGTTTAGTGTAATGGGAAAAATCGGCATTAATGCAAACTGGGGATCACACAAGTAAACCAAACTAAAAATCAAATCGAGCACATTAGCGGAGTAAAATTTGTTGGCCGCAAAAAAATCGCTATCCAATCCCAATTTAATCATGAGATTGTTTTTATCACGACACACTTGTTTGACAGCCAAATTTTCTCGCATAAAATGTGTGATTTTAGCATAAGCTAGATCCACAATTGTATCTATGGCCAGCGATGTGGCATTAGCATTATCGAATTTAATAGATTTAGTCATTTTTTCAAATCCATAACTATGCATCATATTAACAGAAATATACGGGAGCCAGTGACAAGTATCATTTGTACCTTGCTCCAAATATATTTGGGCATCTGTACAATTATCTTCAACTTTTAACAAAACTTGTAGCTTGCACTCAACATCGCCTAAAGCCAATGCAAGTGGCTCATGCATTGTAAAATTTGACAACTGTATAAAGTCAATATTGATGGATGATCGCACCAAGTCTAATAACAAAATCTAAAAACCACCCGGCTGCACATAAAGCATGTCATTACTAGTCACAAAATTCAGAAAGTCGACTTGACTAGGTGCGCAGGTAAATTCGTAAATACGCTGTGTATTATCTGCTGCAATGACTTGTTTTCCAGAAATATAGTCTGTAATATTTTTCTGCTCCAAGGATAAGTTATTGCTTTTTCGTCCATTACCATCCAACCAATAACGCTGCTTATCAAATGGATAGGTAGGTAAAGATAGTATTTGTCGAGCTTCTCCTTGGTGCAATACTTGCCAGTCGATGTCATAGCCATCAACATAAAAATTTGCGACAGCACGCAGTTGCTCTTGGTATCGTTCTGTATTGTCATAATCAGTGGCACTCATACTTTCCATTAGCTCTGTAAATGTAGTATCAGTAGCCGTGAGATCACTATTTGCTTTACTTTTTCCATCATTATAAAAAACCTGGTTATGCGGCTGTTGATAATTTGTGTGCAGTGCTTCTAATAACTCACATAATTCATCTTGAGAAGAAACTAATAATACACAACGATAAGCAAAGTGATTACGACAAATATTAAGTGTATAACTCATTGCTGACATAACTTCTGAAGCAGCATTATCACTTCTTGACCACTGATGCAAATCAATGATTTTTTGCTGTAATGACGCGGGAGTTTTAGCTGATAAACTAAGGAGGTAATACGGTTTCTTTGGTGGCAGGTGTGAGATAGACTGCTGAGGGGCTTGTTCTAACACTACATGTGCGTAGGCTCCACCAAAGCCAAATGAATTGACTCCAGCACGCCGAGGATGTTGTTTTTTTGCCCAGACTTCAGTAGTTTTATTAATCCTTAAAGCAGTATTATCAAGTTTTATAAAAGGATTAAGAGTTTCAAATTTAGGTAGCGCCGGAATACTTTCGTATTGCATTGATAGCAATGTTTTCACAACACCCGTCAAGCCTGCAGCCCCCTCGGTATGACCTATGTGGGCTTTTGCCGAGCCAATGGCACAAAAGTTTTTCTTACTAGTAAATTGTTGAAAAGCTTTATTCAGTGCTTGTACTTCAATAGGATCGCCGAGCTTGGTTCCAGTACCATGTGCCTCAATATAGTCTAATGTGCTAGGTTCAATTTCTGCATTTTCCCAAGCAGAAGTAATAACATTGCACTCCCCTACTATGCTAGGTGCTGTAATGGAGGGTGTATACCCGCCGTGACTGACAGCACTACCTTTAATTACGCCATAAATTTTATCGTTATCCTCAATGGCAGCAGTCAATGGTTTTAATAGTATCGAAACAATTCCCTCTCCTGGGACATAACCATCAGCTCTTCCATCAAAAGTATGACACCGTCCACTGCTTGATAGTGCACCCAAGGCGCTAAAGTAGCGATAATGATAAGAACCTAATAATAGATTAATGCCATTCACAAATGCCATACTGCATTCTTTATCGCGTAAAGCATTGCAGGCATAGTGCAATGCAACAAGTGAGGATGAGCAAGCCGTATCAATAGTGATACTTGGCCCAGATAAGTCAAATAGAAACGAAGGACGATTGGAGTACATGGTGTAACTATTTCCAGTGCCGACATAAGCATCTGCGCCATAACCTTGCTCTAATAGGTTTGTAAGATAATCCATAAAGCAAACACCAGTAAATACACCAGTATCACTTCCTTTAATTTTATTAACATAACCTGAACTCTCTGAAACTGCATACATAGTCTGCAATAGCAGACGCAGTTGAGGATCCATCAACTTTGCCTCATCTGTTGAAATATCAAAAAATTTAGCATCAAATTTATCAACATCATCAATAAAACTACCCCATTTGCAGTAGGTCTTATCTTTTACTTGTTTATTGACATCAAACCAAGCTGAAATATCCCAATGATCAGCAGGCACCTCTCTAATAAGGTCTTTACCTGTACGTAAATTTTCCCAGAAACACTGTAAATCAGGTGAATCAGCAAAGCTACCTTGCATAGCGATAATTGCAATATCATGTTCGCGTACGGTTTCTGCTTTTAACGGCAATGTAGCAGTTGTTTTTTGCTTTTCTACTATTTTTAATTTTGCATTTGATTTTGATTTTGCTGCAAACTCCTTATTTTTTCTTTCCTGTTCTTTTACATCACTAACTGATACTTTTGTCGTCATGTTTTGTTGTAAATTGAAAAAAGTTTTACATTCTTCTCTATATTCTGTACTAAAATATTCACTCAAAGCCCCAGCATTTGGGTATTCAAAAAATACAGTTGGATATAACTCTATTTTTAACTCACTCTCAACATCATTCACTAATTTTAGCAGCTGCACTGAATCAATACCAAGATCCATAAAATTCTTACCAGGATCCAATAATTGATCTGAATTATCCAGCAAGGTATTGACCTTACTGGATATATAATTAATTAACTGCTTGATAATTGACTGCTGATCATCCTGCTTAACCAATTTAGTTTGTTGCTCCAAGCCACTAGTCACTGCCTCCAACGCTGCCGGGCCTGATGTTTCTTCGATATCATTTGAGCCATGAATTCGCTTGCAAGTAAAACCATTAATAGACAGCAGCACCTTGCCTTGCTTATCACACAAAACAAAATCCACCATCAAAATTTCCTTATTACGTGTTATATTGGTTGCATAACACCAACAATGATTAGGAACAGGGGCATAACATATTAATTTTTTTATAGCGAATGGAATAAAAGGTTCATTTAGCTCTTCTTTAAGCAAGCCTAGCGCTGCGCCAAGCACTGCCCCATCTAATAATGCTGGGTGAACCATACGGTAATTAGGTGACGCATTTCGGATGGTGTCACTTAATACTAATTCGCTTAAGCATGTATTGGCTAACACCCACACTTGACGTACTGTCCGCAGTGATGGCCCATGGTAAATAGCGCTGTCTTCAAAATAAATCTCTTCGGGTGTGATTTGTCGAGTAGATTGCGCTATTAATTCATGCAGATTAATGTCCATAGGCACTGCTTGCTCAGCTAATATATATTCACCAGTAGTGCTTACTTCATTCGTTATGCTGTCTGGATATTGATAACGTACCTTGAATTCATAATGCTCTACTTGCTGATCAATAGCTACCTGTAATGACACTTCCTGATGCTCATCCAACGATACAACTTGAGTAAATAGCAGTTTATGCAAACCAAATAACTGTTGTTCTGGGCAAGCTTGGTAAAATGCATCAATCGCCAAACTGCAGTAGGTGACACCTAACAATACAGGTTTACCTTGTACTAAATGATCATGTACATACGGATCGTTAGCATGGTATGTTGCTCCATCAATCACTCGCAATTTATTATGGTTACTCCCATTCAAATTTTTTACTTCCCCCAGCCAGTAAGATTGTTTTGGTAATACCGTCACAGGTAAAGGCTGCTTTTTTTGTCGATATCCATTAG
>JAJFJO010000301.1 GCA_021774015.1 Gammaproteobacteria bacterium | reverse complement strand
AAACTGATAATTAGACTGATATTGTTAAACGCCGCGGGGAACTTCTTTTTAATAGCGTGTTTTTGCTCTTCAATGCTGGGTGCTAATGTCGAATTTTTTTGATAATGCTTGTTTCGCCATAGTAAGTAAGCTTTTTCTCGAATTTTCTTGCTAATAAATAAACTGGTTAAAGGTAGATTGAATAATTGCGCTGTATGGTAAGCGCTGCTAATGGAGTTTGGTATCCCTGATGCTTTATCTACTTGGTCCAGTGTATGAATAATCACAGCCATGCTTGCCATTTTAAAATCGCCGGATTTGCTCCAGAATTTATCTTTAAGCTTTGCTTTTATTTTTCCGCTGGGTTTTACAGCAATAGGGCCTAGCACATTATCATTTTTGCTGTAAAGGATGTGGATTTTTTTAGCGGCTTTGTAGGCGTTTTCTGTGTTCCAGTAATTACTCAAGCTATAATCAAATTGCTTGGAGTTTGGAGAGAGCGAGGTGTCTGGCATCGCGGCTTGCCATAAAAAGACATTGTTAATAGTATTAGCATACCGTTTTTCTTGGCCTAGTTCGTTAAGTGCTTTAAGAGCAACAATGCATCCAGCGCTGTGACCAATAATGTTAATGGTAATTTTTTCTGCTACCAGTTGTTTTATAACGATTACTAATGCGCGTGCAGAAATAGCGGCGATGGGTTCTATGGCCATATAATCAAAGCTATAAGTAGGATTGCCAGACCAAGTGATATTTAATAATCGTGTGTAATGAGGTTTGTTGGGTTGATAATAGTAATGAAATCCTTTAAAACCAGCTGCTTTATTGAGATTATATTCCATATGTATCCACCAATTATGTGCACCATCACCATTGAGTGTATCATTGGCTAAATGCAGAGAATCTGCGTTGATACCAAAAACGTGATTGATATGCTCTCGGCTGCGGTAAATGGTTGCAGGCTGCTGGGTGAATGTCAGTTTATAGTGTTTATTTTCAATAGTTTTGATAGGGCCAGGATAGGAGTGTTCTGCATAGATAACTTGTTGTGAGGTTGGGAATAATTGTTTATTAAATTCCGGGCGGGTGGGTGTTGACTGCATAACACCTGCATAACTGCCAAGCTCTACGTTATAACCGTGAATAAACAATGTAGCATTGGGGTTGGTTGGGTTAGTTGTTTTGAAATATTGGATTTGTTCATCTGTTAACTGACAGGCATGCTCATTATTTTTTGATGAAGCGCCCGCATCTAAATTGAAATACTGTAACATGTCAAATTGTTGTTCCAACCAGCGCTGATCGTCTTTATTTTTAGATGTAAAGGGGCAGCTGTGTTGTGAGTCAAAACGCAGGTTGATACTGATGGGGGTGTGTGGCATCCATAATGTGATTGTGCCGCTTTCATAGTGATGATTACTATAGTGGTCTTGGTGTTGTTGAATATTGTGCTGTGGGATTGTGAAGTCCAGCTGACCCATTACATAGACGATCTGACCATGATCGGCAGGCATTTAGTCTCCTTTAGTTTATTCCACACTAATTTGGTTGATATTTTCCACTTTTTGCTTGCTAAGTTGGTCTTTAAAAATTTGGTTGTGGTTAATCGGCTCACTGTAAGCATTCTCATTGTCAGGCTGGATAGTGGCTTTAGCATTATCGAGTTGATCATCTGTACTATTTTGGTTGCCATCGATGGTAGCAAATTTAATCGTAATGTCATTATCACTGTTAATATGCTGTGTATTAGCGGGTAATGCATGGTATTGACCCGCATGAACGTTGCTGGATCCAATTTTGATCTTGCCACCGTGTTGGCTGCTATCATGTAATCGTGCAACGCCTAAATCATTCACTAAAATGCTCGGCGAACCTTTTTTAATGCTATCTTTGTCGTGTTCACAGTGAGCAACGTCTTTAACGCGAGCAACAGCCTTGCCATTAACGAATACATCCGGCGAACCTTTTAATATAGGGCCACCTTTATGAGGAAGTGTTTCATCTTTATATTTCGGGCACTCGTGATGGTCGCCAACTCGTGCGATACCTCGGGCTGTTCCATTGCCTGCTGCTAATAAATGAATATGGTCAGCGTTAAAGTGAATGCCAGATGTGTTCATAATAATATGTGCATTACCAACTGTGAGGGTAATTGATTGTGCCTGCAGGGTGTTATCTTTATTAAGCACGGTATGTAACTGATCTCCTTGTTGGATGGTGGTTGTTTGATTGCCTTGTATGGTAGATGTTAAATCATGATTAATGATTTGTTGATAATTACGCTGTGCATGAATTTCAAATTGCTCATTATTGGCTTGATCATCAAAACCAATTGAATTATACCCTTTTGCATTACCAATAGATTGAGTTTTTATACCGCTGTGGCTTTTTTTCTGTGGTAAGAGGGCATGTGTCATATGATTACTGTTATATAACGACCCTATAATTTCAGGGTGGTCTGCATTGCCTTGCTGAAAATTAACGAGAACCTCTTGCCCGGCACGTGGAATAAAGTGGTGCCCCCATTGTGATCCTGCTTGCGGGTGATGCATGAATAACCAGCACGTTGTATCTTCCGTATCGGTATTAATATCATTCCAGTGAAATTGTACTTTTATTCTTCCATACTGATCAGTGTTTACAGTTTGATTATTGGTGCCCAGAACAACTGCGGTTTCTGGGCCAACCATAATAGGGCGTTGATGGCGTTTGACTGGAATAAATAGGGTGTTCACAGGTATGGCACTGCATTCATTGTGGTATTGCTCGATGTTGTTAGTAGAATTTTCAGTGTGAGTTATTGGCTTGTGTCGGCTACTGGAAGTCCCGGATAGCTCGCTCGCTTCCGGGATGACGCTATAGTGATGCTTGATATGCGTGATCATTAGTTCTAATGGTTTGTTAAGATGGCTAATGGAGATTGTTTGTTTAGCTGATAGGGTGGGCTGATTGCTAGAAAACTGTGTTTGCTTATTATTACAGGTATGGTTAATGGATAACGAATGAATTGAATATTGCCCACTGATTGCCGTGTTCGAGTAGGGTAAAGTAAGAATGTTAGTGTCATACGAATGGGGGCTGTCGGCTAAGCACAGTGTATGTGTGTGTTGTTTGTGTTTAAAATAATAAAAAATGCAATCTTCTTCTAAAAGACGAGAAATAAAATGCAACGTGCTTTCATTGTGTTGTACACAGTATTCTCTTTTTTTATAGGTTTTGGTGAGCTGCGAGGTGTTGAAGCTAATGTGCCGATGGGGTTTTAATAGTTGCGTAATAATGTCGATGCAATTTTTGTTTTGAAAAATACGATAACGGATATCATGCTCTAATAAGGATAATGCAGGTGATATATTTAAGTGATATCGGCATCGATTACTTGCTGTTAAATGATAATTTTCAATACTAGTAATAAATCCATTGAGGTAGCGCTGAGTTGTATTATTCTGCGTGAATAAACTAAGGGTAAGCGATTGACCCAAACAGATTTCAGGGCGAGCAATGGGCTGATCAGTTTCTATCTTCAAACTGGCTTCAAATAATTCTGACAGCCCCTCATACCCTGTAAATTCCAATATATGAGCAGCCAGGTCTCCGATAGGCGTAAGCAGTTTTACAGTGCTATTGCTTGGTGTGATATTAGCCATTGTATTGCCTGTTGTAGAGTTGATCTTATCCTACGTCAGCAGCTGGATGTGTCAATACGGGGTTTTGGTCTTTTTCCTGAAAATATCTGTTTCAATATGTATTAAAATAACTCAGTTGCTGGTAAAATTCCCTCTAAGTTATTGGAAGAGCAGAGCATATGAACAAGAAAGCAACGGTGATACTCGCGACCACTATTACAGCACTAGCCATTATTGCTATCGCTTGGCTGGGTTATGCTCAATTCTTTAAAAAGCACAGCAAGGTTGCGCCTCAGCAAGCAGTGCAAGTGAAGGTTCGCCCTATACAAGAATATAATATTCCTGTAACGGTATCCGCTGTGGGGCAAGTGATTGCACCCAACACGATGATGATCAAGGCTAAACAGCCAGGTGAAATTGTGGGTATTTATTTCAAGAGCGGGCAGTGGGTTCGTAAGGGACAGCTGCTATTAAAAATAGATGATATATCTGAAAAAGCTGTGTTGGCACAACAACAAGCGAACTATCAGCGTGCACTGACGGAGTTTAAACGCTATCGTTCCTTACAAAGGCGCGATAAAGATGCCGTGGCTGCAGATGTCGTGTCACAAAAATTAGGTATAATGCGGATGGCCAGAGCGCAAGTGGAAGAAGCCAAAAAACAACTGCAAGATACAAATGTATTGGCGCCTTTTGCAGGCATCATAGGAACATTGCAATCAGCAGGAAATACAGTGTCGATTGGTGGGCAGCAAATACATCAGTCGACTCAGTTGACTATTGGCTCCTACCTGCAAACAGGCGCACCGATTGCATTAATTTCCGATCCAAAACATGTGGAAGTTGAATATCAAGTGCCTCAGCAATACAGTCGCTATCTTAAGCTCGGGCAACCGATTGCGTTAAGGACGACAGCCTATCCAGGACAGCAATTTACTGGCACAGTGAACTATGTTTCTCCTGTTATTTTAGAAAATAGCCAGGCCTATAATGTTCGAGCCATGATTGGTAATGACAAGTTGGCGTTGAAATCTGGAATGAGCGCGATGGTCACACAAACGTTGCAGCCCAAGCGCAATGTTCTAGCTGTCTTTGGATTAAGCTTGGTGCCTGATTTGTCGGGTTATTCTGTTTATACTATTCAAAACTCAAAAGTGAAGGCGACGCCAGTGAAAATTGGACAGCGTTTTAATAATATGGTGGCAGTATTGTCGGGATTAAAGCAAGGAGAGCCGGTGATTGTATCTGGGATGAATAAAATTCATGAGGGTTCTTTAGTTAAAGTAGTGAAATAATGAACCTATCTGAAACGTGTATTAAACGTCCGGTATTAACCGTTGTTATTAGCTTGGTGCTGATGTTGCTCGGTATACTAGGCTATATGCAATTAGAATTACGCTCAAACCCAAAAGTGTTTCGCCCAAAATTATCCGTGCGGGTGGTGGCTCCAGGTGGTAGCGCGCAATTTATGGAAAAAAATATCACTATCCCATTAGAGAACGCCCTGCAAAGTACCTCTTATCTTTCTTATATGTATTCTGAGTCTTCACAAAATGTGAGTAGAATCGAATTGCATTTTAAAAATATCACACCAGAGCAATTTCTTGCAGCACAGTCTGAAGTGATGCAAGCAGTCAGTTCAAGCCGGCTGCCTGATAATGCGGAACAGCCTGAGATAAGGTCAGCGGGTAGTGACGGAGATACATTGTTATTTTTCAGTGTGTCTTCGACGAACATGAATCAGCAACGTTTGGTGGCTTATACTTATAATAATATTATTAGGCGGCTGCAGCAGTTGCCTGGTGTGGGTACAGTCAATCAATACTCTACGCGAGATGCGCTGCGAATTAATTTAGAGCCAGAGAAAATGGCGTTGCTAGGGGTGTCCGCTGAGGATGTGGTTGACGCATTAAAGACAAATAATATTTCTGTACAAGCTGGGGAAGTGGTCAATAGTGAACAAGCGATTCCTATTAATTTGAATTCAAAATTGGAAAACATTCAACAGTTTCAAGATGTGATTATCAAGCGATCTGCAAATCGGTTAGTGCGTTTAAAGGATGTTGCGGTAGTGGTGATCGATCACCGTTCTTATGCTGGAGCCTATACCTATTATAATGGCAAGCAAGGTGTCGGTATCAACGTGGTTGCCTCTGATAATGCGAATCCCATTACGGTGGGTAAAGACTTGCGACGCTTATTGGCTCAAATGCAAACGAGTTTACCACCTGGCATGCAATTCCATGTGATTTGGGATCAAGCAAAGCTAATTCAGTATTCCGTTGAAGAAGTTTTTTGGACTATTTTTCAGGCGATATTTCTTGTTGCTCTGGTGACCTTGTTGTTTCTAGGCAAGTGGCGATTTGCTGTGACTCCCGTTGTGACTATTCCAGTCTGTGTCGTCGCAGCATTTGCCGCGATGTGGGGTTTAGGCTTTAGCATTAATTTAATGACGTTGCTTGCTATTGTGTTGGCAGTGGGTTTGGTGGTTGATGATGCCATTGTGGTTTTAGAAAACTGTCACCGCCATGTAGAGCAGGGCATGCCAGCGATGAGTGCGGCAATAAAAAGTATGCGGGAAATTACTTTTCCTGTGATCGGTATGACAATCTCAATTGTTGCTGTGTATGTGCCTATGGCTTTCATGAAAGGTAAAACGGCTGTATTTTTTCAGCAATTTGCTTTTACTTTATCTGGGGCAGTATTGATTTCCGGACTTGTTGCCTTAACATTAACGCCGATGATGTGTTCGCGTTTAATGGGTAAGGTAAGTCGCAGTGGTTATGATGCGAGATTGGAAACTGTTTTTGGTTGGGTGAAAGTGCATTACCGGAATGTGCTAGCCTGGGTGTTGAAACATATTTGGCTTCCCGTTATTGTCTTTGTCGCTGTTTTGGGTGTTGGGGTATATACGTTTACTAAGTTGCCCGGCACTTTATTGCCAAAAGAATACGGTGGTTTTGTCTTTGTAGGGATCAGTGCCCCTGATTCAGCCAGTACTTTTTATACAGAGAAAGTTGCTAAAAAAGTGATTGCTTATGTTAAGTCACTGCCTGAGGTCAGCGATATGATGTCGTTTGGGGGTGGTAGTGATAATGCAGGTAACTTTGGTGCAAATTTCATTCGATTAAAGCCGAAATATTCTAATGCAAAAGCTAATGCTGCGGTTGCGAATAAAATTATGATGCACTTTAAAGATTTGACGGCTGCAAAAGTGTTTTCAGTGGCAATTAACGTGAATGGCGAAAATCGTGGTGGTGGTCAACCCGGTCAAATGTTTTTTTACATTACAGGTTTCGCAACCTACCCGCAATTGGCTAATGCAATTAAGTTGTATGTGGCAGCGTTGCAAAAGACGGGTATGTTTCAACAAGTGAATAATTTATTAAAATATACAAGTCAGCAGTATGATATTAATATCAATCGTCGAATGACGGCAGAATTGGCGGTGCCGATTAGCGCTATTGACTCCGCCATCAGTACTTTCTTGGGTGGTTATACCATTGATGATGGCTATCAGTTTGGCGGCGTTAATTACCCGGTTATCGTGCAGCTGCCCGTAACCAAAATGAAAGATCTTAATGCGCTGGATACTATTTATTTAACAAATGCTGTTGGTGCAAAAATTCCACTGAATCGTTTGGTGACGATAAAACCTACGGTTAATTTACCAGAACGTGTGCATGTCAATGCCACGCGCGCGGGCAGGATTGATGTGATTCCAAAATCAAGTTATGCTGCGGGGCAGGTGGTTGCTGTTATGCAGGCGATAGCAAAACAAATATTGCCGACGGGCATGTCTTTAACGTATACGCAAAAAGTGAAAGATATGTTGCATGGTAATTATATGATGATTATGATTTTCAGTTTGGGTTTGGTCTTTATTTATTTGGTGCTTGCCGCTCTGTTTGAAAGTTTTATCGATCCTCTTATTATTTTGCTTACTGTGCCGTTATGTATTGTGGGTGCTTTGGTCGTGTTGCGTTTTATGGGCGGCTCACTCAATATTTATACCGGTATTGGTTTGGTGACGTTGATTGGCTTGGTTTCTAAACATGGTGTTTTGATTACACAATTTGCAAATAATATTCGCAAGGAGGAGGACGTTTCTATTTCAGAAGCGGTCTTAACGGCAGCAAGTATTCGTATTCGGCCTATTTTAATGACAACGGCAACCATGTCGATTGGTGCGTTACCTTTGGTGGTTTCTACGGGTATTGGTAGTAACAGTCGTACGCAGCTCGGCGCGGTGATTATTGCAGGTTTGCTGGTCGGTACGTTTTTCTCACTATTTATTGTTCCTGTGGCTTATTCAATCTTGGCAAGATTTAAGAAGTCGGATTAATTTTTTTGTAGTACAAGCAAATATCCTTCAACAGGCTTACCTGCCTGCTTGCGCAAGACGATATTATCAAGCCTTAATGTTTTAAAACCGTGTTGCTTAATCAGCGATTGTAAATATTTCTTGGAGTGTGCATAGCGTATTGATTGCTGCAAAACATAAGGCTCATTGGATGTTTTTTCTACGCTAAAGGCAAACAGCCCTTTGGGTGCAAGTGATTTTTGTGCATGTTCAAAAATATCATCTAGTTTCCCGATATAAGTAAACACATCACCAGCAATGATTAAATCCATTTCTTTGAATTGTTGGACGGCATGGTTGACATCATTGACTAGTAACTCATCATAGATGTTTTTGTCTTTGGCAATGGCGACCATTTTCTCGGAGATATCAACACCGATTAGCTGTTTTGCTAAAGGCCTAAAACGTTCGCCACAGAGTCCTGTGCCGCAACCAAGATCTAAAACTGTCCATTTTGGAGTATCAGCGTTCGCTTCTTCTTCAATGGCGCTGAATAGTTTTTCTGGCACGCTATATTGTAAACCTTTT
>JAJFJO010000031.1 GCA_021774015.1 Gammaproteobacteria bacterium | reverse complement strand
CGCTAATATAATTATTGTTAGCAAAGCGGTGTCTGAGTTAAAAGAATATAATAAGGCTAGCAAGGCGGCAGCTAGCCTTAGATCAGAGCCAGTTGATTTCAAGTCAACAATTGAATTAAAAAATATAGAGTTTAGTTATTCCAAAGGTGCTGAAAAGGCGCTTAACGCTATTAATCTAACGATCAACAAAAATATGTCAGTAGGTATTGTTGGGCCTTCTGGTGCTGGTAAAAGTACATTGGTAGATGTATTGCTTGGTCTGTTGCCCATCGATGCGGGAAGCATATCTTGCGATAATAAAAATATCACAAAAATGGGTTATGCAAATCTCTATCACTTAGTGGGCTACGTTCCGCAGCAAACGTATCTTATTGATGGCACGATTATGGAGAATATTGCTTTCGGGGTGGATGCGAATGAAGTTGATGGTGTGGCGGTTCAGAAGGCAGTTAGGATCGCCCAGCTAGAGACGTTTATGGGGACATTGCAAGATGGATTGCACACTCATATCGGTGAGAAAGGCGTGAAGCTCTCTGGCGGGCAACGCCAACGAATTGGTATTGCGCGGGCGCTGTATCATGACCCTGAAATCATCATTATGGATGAAGCGACCAATGCGTTAGATTCTGTAACAGAAACTGAATTTAATAATGCATTAAAAGCGCTAATGGGACAGAAAACATTGATTATCATTGCGCATCGGCATACTTCAGTTCAGTTTTGTGATCGTTTAATTGTGATGGAAAATGGTCGTATTGTGGCGGATGGTGCTCATGAATCACTGATGAATACATCTGAACTATATAGAAAGTTATATCAAATTGATTTAATTGAAGAGCCTAGAGTGGAAATAGTATGAGCGAGATGAATAGGAAAAAAAAACTAATTGTTGTTTATATTGGGTCTCTGGATATCGGTGGGGCTGAGAAGCATTTAGTGCGGATCCTTCCGGAACTGAAAAAGCGAGGATATAACATATGGGTTTATACAACTAGCCACCGCGGTATGATGGCTGATGAAATGGAATCATTGGGTGTAAAAGTAGTTACGCCAGCGTACATTGAATTTTTGAGTAGGCTTGGAGCGATTGGTAAATTGCCAAGATATGCATTATCTTTGCTTCAACTTATATGGTTTCTTGTGCGTTATAGGCCAGCCATTTCCCACTACTTCTTACCAGGGGCTTACCTATTAGGTGGGGTTGCTGGGTGGTTGACACGAGCACGCTGTATGGTTATGAGTCGTCGCTCACGTAATGAATATCAAGCTAAACATCCGATTGCTTCACCGGTTGAATGGTGGTTGCATAAAAAAATGGCCCTGATTCTTGCCAACTCAAAAAGAAATAAACAAGATTTAATCAATGAAGGCGCTAATGAGAAGCGTTTACAGTTAATCTATAACGGTTTAGAAGTCGCTCAATATGGATATGGCAATATACAGAGAGTTCGAAAATCTTTAAACGTAACTAATAATACTTTTGCGATCGCTATTGTTGGTAATTTATATGAATATAAAGGGCATGCAGATTTAATGAATGCATTGGGCCTGATTAAGGACCAACTACCCAAGCACTGGTGTGTTTGGGTGATTGGAGATGATAGAGGGTGTCTTAAAAATCTTCAATCGATGTCTCAGTATTTGGGTATCAAGGGTAATGTGCATTTCTTGGGCCAAAGAAGTGATGTGTCTGAACTTTTGCATGCTGCTGATATGGGTGTGTTGTGTTCGCATGAAGAGGGCTTTTCCAATGCGCTGTTAGAATGTATGGCGTCGAGTTTAGCGATGGTGGTTACTGATGTTGGCGGAAATCCTGATGCGATTGCTGATACAGGGATTATTGTTCCATCTAAAAACCCAGAAATGCTGGCTCAGGCAATATTGAAAATAGCTAATAACAAAGAGCTAAGGCAACAGTATGCACTTGCCGCAAGAAAGCGAGTTGAGGAACAATTTAGCCTGCAAGCTTGTATTAACCAGTATGACCAAGTGTATTCTGCTTTACTGAGTTCTGAAGCTCCTATGAGCAACTATGTTGAAGGCCATAAATAAATGAAAAAAAAATTATTATATATTTCGAGTGACTCAGGCCGCACTAAAAATCATCGATTGCCTATTATGCTAGAGCTGGAAAAACAAGGCTATGAGTTGCATATAAGTCTTCCTGATGTTCCAGACTACATCAAAGAGTATCAGAATATTTGTTGGCATGAGACACAATTTAATAGCAATGGTAGGACTCCCGCAGATCTTATCGTTACATTTTTTAAATTTATTCGGTTGTTTTGGAAAGTGCGACCCGATGCACTATTTTTAGATGGCATCAAGACGGTGCTGTTGGGTTCTATCGTTGCTCGATTTTTTAATGTGAAAGTCGTTGCGAGCTTGTTTTCTGGGTTAGGCCTTTTATTTATATCCAACGACAAAAAAATTGCATGGATGCAAAAGATAACGCGAATGGGATTGCGATTTGGATTGAAAGGGAGGGGCAAAATAGCGTTATTTCAAAATAGTGATGATTTGGAATTATTGATTAAGTTACATATCATTACGGCTGATCAGGGTGGTGTGATTGATGGTTCCGGTATTGATATAAAGAAATATGCCTTTTCTGAGAATAGAGATAAAAGTCACGCTCATGTTTACTTTATATCACGACTTTTAAAAGCAAAGGGTGTGGTTGATTATCTGAAGGCTGCAGCACACGTAAAAGAAAAATATCCTGATCGTGCTTTTACGTTTCATTTGGTGGGTGATGTTGTGCTGGGCAATCCGGATTCAATGCTGCTTTCCGATGTTGAAAAATATTGTGAACTTGCTGGTATTGCTTGGGAAGGGCATAGCAATAACATTGCAGAACTCCTGCAGAGTGCCGATATTGTGTGTTTACCTTCTTTGCGTGAAGGAGTGCCCCGCATTTTAATCGAAGCTGCGGCATGCGGTTGTGTGGTAGTTACGACGGATGCGCCTGGTTGTCGTGAGGTGGTGAAGCATGAGGTGAGTGGTTTGGTGGTGCCAATACAAGACATCGACCGGCTAACTCAAGCAATTGAAGCGGTTTTATTTGATCCTGAACGTCGTACACAAATGGGGCGCGAGGCTCGACACTTAGTGGAGTCACGTTTTGCTTTGGAGCATATTGTCGATTCAACAGTCAAATATTTCATCCAAACGGCGCAGTCTATAGAACAGGTGCCTGCAGAAACACTGGAGTAGTGTTATGTTGAGAGTTAAATTTTTTGTTCACGCTTCTTTTTTTGTTGAGTATAAAGGAGTTACGTTGCTAACAGATCCCTGGTTGGGTGATCAAGGTGCCTTTTTGGGCTCATGGTTTCAGTTTCCGCGGTTTGACCATCTGGATTTGGATGAGGCAAGACAAGTTGATTACATTTATTTGTCTCATGAGCACCAGGATCACTTTGATCCTAGCTTTTTAAAAATGGTTCGTAAGGACTGCAAATTTCTTATTCCTGATTATGCAAATGGGTATCTTAAGAATGAGCTTAATAAATTGGGTTTTAATACTATTATTGCGCTGAATGATAGTGATGAACTGGAGCTTGTGGAAGATTTCAAAGTAAAAATCATTAAAGCTGAGAACCCTTTTTGGGACGATTCAGCAATTATCATTAAAACACCCGATGGAGCCATCTTAAATACAAATGATTTAAAGTATAGCGCAGCGCAAGCAGAGGATATTAGGGTGTATACTAACGGTGGTGCTGATCTACATTTCTTGCAGTTTTCTGGGGCAACGTGGCATCCGTTAGTTTATGGAAACTACTCGAATGAAGAGCGGGTGGTGCATGCTCATAAACATATTAATAATAAATTTAACAATGTGGTTCGTATGACGCAATTTGCACATTCAAAGTCGATAGTCCCATGCGCTGGTCCGCCGTGTTTTTTGGATAATGATCTGTATTCAATTAACTTTGATCCCGCGACTATTTTCCCGACTCAAATGGATTTTGAGGCGGTTCTAGAAGGAAGAGATGTCAATTTTGATGTGTTACATATGTTGCCAGGCGACGAGGTCTGTTTAAAGAATCGTGCCATCGTATCGAAAACTGAAAACCAGCAACAACTAAATGAGATCTATCAAGATAAAGAAACCTACTTAAATGATTACAAAGTGCTTCGAGAAAATGCTATTGAAAAAAATAAACTGAAATATGATATTGAGGTTGCTGATAAATTGTTTGAACGATTCCAGACTTATATCCAGCCTTTGGTAAGTGTGAGCCCGTTTTTCCGTAATAAAATCAATAGCCGAATTTTGTTTCATGTTTTAGGTGAAAAAGGTGGGCAATGGATAGTGGATTTCACTAAAGACGCTGATTCTGTTTATGAGTATCAAGGTGAGGATTACAGTTACGGTTTTACTTTTGAAAGCCGATATATGGAGTTATTGATAACTAAGCAGCTTCATTGGGAAGACTTCTTTTTAAGTTT
>JAJFJO010000004.1 GCA_021774015.1 Gammaproteobacteria bacterium | reverse complement strand
CCAGTAGCGATGTTGCGATGCACTGTGCTGTAGGGACATCGTTGGCGCTGGTTATCCCAACGAGTATTATTGCGGTTAAAAAGCATTGGCGTTACGGCAATTTCGATATGAGTTTTTATAAGCAATGGGTGCCATTTGTATTGATTGGAGCTTTGATCGGAGTATTTTTAATTCATGTCGTTTCATCTATATTTTTGGCAGCCACGTTTACAGTTTATCTGTATTTCACTGTTATTATGGTATCGTTTCGACGACCTCTAATAAAAACCTCTGACCGTGATGGGCCCAAAGGTGCGCTTCGGGCGGTGGGTGCGATTGGTGTGGGGAGCGTATCAACGCTACTAGGTATGGGCGGCGGGCCATTCACCGTGCCATTTTTACGCGGTTTTAATTACCCTTTTTTAAAAGCAATTGCGATCTCATCAGCGACGGCCATTGCGATTGGTTTTGTTGGCGCTTTAGGTGCTATCAGTGCAGGGTGGGGTGTGCCGGGTCGCGTGCCATATTCTATTGGTTATGTGAATGTGCTGAGCTTTTTTTTGGTAGCGCCTACGGCAATGCTGATGTCATCTCGCGGTACAAAGCTTGCTTATAATTTAGATAAAAGAGTATTGCGCCGCAGTTATGTTGCACTGTTGCTTGTGATTGCATTGTATATGACGTTTAAAGTTATTCACTTCTAAAGTGTGCTAAGTGATATCATCTTCGGCGCGAACGTGAAAAAGATGTCATCCTGGATAACTCGCTCGCGCTCGCTTCTGGAGTGGCATGGAAAAAAATTATAAAGGAGGAAAATTCATGCATCAAGAAACAATTACTTATAAAGACAATAACGAAGAGTTAGTAGGTCAGCTTTTTTATTCTGAAAATATATCAGGGCAAGCACCAGCAATACTTCTTTACCCGGCATTTGAAGGGGTGAGTGAATTTGCAACTGATTACGGAAAAAGCCTGGCAGAGTTAGGTTATGTGGTGTTTGTTGCAGATATTTACGGGGGTGGAAAGACAGCGGATACGATTGATGGTTGCTTTGCATTAATCACACCTTTTTTGGAAGATCGCAGTTTGGTTCGGCGTCGATCACAACTTGCCTATGACGTGTTGTTACAACAAACTATTATCGATAAAAATAATATCGGTGCGATTGGTTTTTGTTTTGGCGGCATGTGCGCGTTGGAGTTAGCGCGTGGCGGTGCGGATATTAAAGCGGTTGTGCCGGTGCATGCAGTGTTACAAAAATCGGATTTGAGCAACGCAATTCAGTGTAAACATTTTTTGGTGTTGCATGGTTATTTGGACCCACAAGTGCCGCCAGAGTTGCTGGAGTCTTTTGCTAGAGAAATGCAAGAGGCTGATGTTGATGATTGGTCTTTCTTGTTTTTCGGGACGGGCAAGCATTCGTTTACGGATGTGAAGACGGGAACATTTGATGCTAAAAAAGAAATAGAAATGGGTCGTGAGTATAATAAAACGGCTGCTGAGCGTACATTCCGTTATGCGGCAGATTATTTTGCTGAGTTGTTGTCAGCACGCGCTGCACACAGAACGCAAGCCTAATCCGGAAAACGAGCGCCAGCGAGTTATCCTGATAGGCTGCGCTTAAAAAACGTTGCTTTACTAAAGGCAGGATTTTTACTGAATTTTACTATAAGCACCTATCAGAGAACTGGCGCGATCTCGATTCGGAACCACGCACGCGAGTGAGTGCTGTAAAAAACGTGCCTTTAGATAGCCAGCGGTTTTTAATCGCCATTACGATAGTTGTTATCTTGAATGTGTTATTGCAGGCGCATTGTTTAAGCATTGCAGTTAGCGAGTTTTGCTCAATGGGCGCTTCTGTGGGCGGTTTCATGGGTATCTGGATTCATGCAGATATACATAAGCAGAAGGTTTGGGATAAATATGACACTATAATATCAAAAAAATGCAATACATATAATTATTTATGCTATTATAATGTCATGAAATGTGACATTGAAATCTTCCACCACAACCAATGGTACCTCGCAGCTAGTTTTGAGGTGAATGAGCAGGAAGTGGGTAATGGCTATAAAGGCAAAGGTTTTCTTGCTTATGACACGTATTATGCTGTGGATCATTTGGATGCTAAGGGGTGTGAAGCAGTATCGTGTGGCTACCCGGTTAATTTAAATTTTCATCGCTTAATATCCTGGCCGGCTTTTTTATTAGACTTGTTACCAACAGGCGCAGGTCGCCGATCTTTATTAAATCAATTTAACTTGCATGAGCGTGGACCAAAAAGTGATTGGCTTTTGCTTTTAAAAGGTGCTGGAAACCCACCTGGAAATTTGCGTATTCGGCAGGCCGTTGAAAATTTTCCGTTAAATGCGCAGCACGAAGGTTATACCTTGCAAGAAATTATTGAGCGGCGAGAAGACTTTATCGAGTATGCGCGCGGGCATGGCGCGCCGGTGGCAGGTTCTAGTGGTGTGCAAGGCGATGCTCCTAAGTTTTTATTAACGCAAGATGGTGAAGGGCGGTGGCATGCAGATGGTGCTTTGGCAGATGCGCAAGCAAAGCAGCATTGGTTAATAAAATTTCCACGCGGGCACTTGAAATCAGATTATGCTGTTCTACGTAATGAATATGCTTATTATAAAGTTGCAAAAGCAGCTGGGCTAAGAGTGCATGCAATACCAAAATATCAAAACAACACATTGATTATTCCTCGCTTTGATCGTCAGGTTAAAAATAATCAGGTTATACGTTATGGTCAAGAAAGCTTATGCTCGTTAGCAGATGTTTCTGATTTCGGTTATGCCATTCCATTAGAGCAATTATGCGGCGCTTTAATAAAACATGTTAGCGACCCAAAGCGAGAGTTATTGGAATTTTTGTATCGTGATATATTAAACGTTGCGTTAGGCAATACAGATAATCATGCGCGCAATACTGCAGTTCGAAAATTCACTGGTGGCTTTGTAGAATTAACTCCTATTTATGATTTTGCACCGATGATTTTAGATGAGCAGGGAATTGCTAGAATATGTCGCTGGAGTGGTGTTGATAACGGTGGGAATCCAGATTGGGGTGGTGTTGTAAAATTATTATCTCAGAAATTGGTGAAGTGTGACATTACTGAGGTTTGGTTGCGAAAAAATGTATATGCTTTTTCTGATAAGGTTGAGCAACTACCAGAAATTATGCGACAAGCTGAAGTGGATGATGATTTGATAAAACGACTAGCTCCTCGGATACAAAATGTGCTTGCATCATTGAGATCGTTAAAGGTTGGTAGGTGATATATGAATGCAAAAAAAAGAAAAGTGTTGGGTATTGAGGCGCGAGAAACATTTTTTAATGAGATTGCTGCTGGCAAATTATCTTTAATTGACGCTATAAAAAATATGCGTAAAATTTTAGGTATGACTCAGGTTGAGTATGCGAAATTTGTTGGTGTTGCCCCTAGGATTATTATTGATATTGAGCGTGGGGTGGGTAATCCAACACTTGAGACATTGAGAAAAATTGGTAGGCCTTATGGTTTGGATGTGGGTTATAAGGCACGTAATTGATACGGCACAACCTCGATTCGGAACCGCGCACGCGAGTAAGTGGAATCTAAAACCTGGCACAATCTTGATTCGGAACCGCGCACGCGAGTAAGTGGCATATAAAACCTGGCACAATCTTGATTCGGTACCTAGCACGCGAGTAAG
>JAJFJO010000300.1 GCA_021774015.1 Gammaproteobacteria bacterium | reverse complement strand
AGCGACAATTTCCTGTTAATCATTTATATCCTGTTGCCAGTGAGCGTTCTGCCGGTGGCAAAGTGATGTTTAATAATAAGTCTGTGCGTGTAGAAGACTTAGCAAATTTTGATTTTTCCAAGGTGCAGTTTGCCTTTTTTTCTGCGGGTGCACAACGCTCATTACAATATGCACCTATTGCTGCTGATGCCGGTGCGGTGGTTATCGATAATTCTACCGCGTTTCGTTATGAGCAAGACGTGCCTTTAGTGGTGCCTGAAGTGAATGCTGCAGCATTGGAAAGTTATCGTTCACGTAATATCATTGCGAATCCAAATTGTTCCACGATACAAATGGTCGTCGCATTAAAGCCTATTTATGATGCGGTAGGCATTACGCGTGTCAATGTAGCAACGTATCAAGCGGTGTCGGGTGCAGGCCGTGGCGCCATTGAGGAATTGGCGAGACAAACAGCTGAATTATTAAATGCGCAAGACGCATCGCTTAAAGTGTTTCCTAAACAAATTGCGTTTAATGTGTTACCGCATATTGATAAATTTGAAGCGAATGGCTATACCAAAGAAGAAATGAAAATGGTGTGGGAAACGCAAAAAATATTTGGCGACTATTCTTTATCAGTTAATCCAACTGCTGTGCGCGTCCCTGTTTTTTATGGGCATTCGGAAGCGATACATTTAGAAACAGAAAAGCCGATCAGTGCAGAAGAGGCACGTGAATGTTTGCGCCAAGCGCCAGGTATTATTGTTATTGATGACGATAATGATTACCCAACGGCGGTTAGTGATGCTGCAGGGCAAGATGCGGTGTATGTGGGGCGTATACGTAGCGATATTTCTCATCCTCATGGGCTGAATATGTGGGTGGTGTCGGATAATGTGCGTAAAGGTGCGGCGCTTAATGCAGTAGAAATTGCAGAGCATCTTATTAATAGTGAGTTTTATTTATAGGTTGTAGAGCGATGGCGTGTTTAGAAAACCAAAAAATTCTAATCGGAGTTACCGGTGGAATCGCTGCCTATAAAATCCCTGAATTGATTCGTCGTTTGCGTGAGCAGGGCGCGCAGGTGCGTGTTGTGATGACGGCATCTGCGCAACACTTTATTACGGCTACAACGTTGCAAGCAGTCTCTGGACATCCAGTACGCGACGATTTATTTGACCCAGCTGCTGAAGCATCAATGGGGCATATTGAATTAGCGCGTTGGGCCGATCTTATTGTAATAGCGCCGGCATCAGCAGATTGTATTGCGCGGTTAGCACATGGTTTCGCAAACGATTTGTTAACAACAATTTGTTTAGCATCATGCGCAAAATTGATTATTGCACCTGCCATGAACCAACAGATGTGGGCAAACACTGCTGTTCAAGCAAATGTTGATACCCTGATTAAACGTGATGTATTGATTGCAGGGCCAGCAAGCGGTGAGCAAGCCTGTGGTGATATTGGCATGGGGCGCCTACTGGAGCCTGCAGAGCTGTTGCTGGTCGTGATGAGTTGTGCTAAACATCAGCAAAAAAATAAGCCATTTTTAAATGGGGTTAAGATACTAATTACAGCAGGTCCAACACGAGAAGCGATTGATCCGGTTCGTTACCTAACAAACCACAGTTCTGGCAAAATGGGATATGCTTTAGCTCAGGCGGCAGTTGATGCGGGCGCACACGTCACGTTAATTTCAGGGCCAACACAGCTGACTGATATTCATAATGCACGTTGTATTGCTGTTGAGTCCGCTTTAGATATGCGTCAGGCGGTTATGGAGCGTATTGAACAGCAGGATATTTTTATTGGTGCTGCTGCGGTTGCAGACTATAGCGTTGATAATATATGCTCCGAAAAAATTAAAAAATCCAAGGATGCGATGGCGCTTACATTGGTTCGCAACCCTGATATTATTGCTGAAATAGCACACCTGGATAATAAACCTTTTGTTGTTGGTTTTGCTGCAGAGACTAACAATGTAATAGAACATGCACGTGACAAACTTCAGCGTAAAGGTATGGATATGATTATTGCAAACCAAGTGGGTCAAGGTTTGGGTTTTCAGTCTGACTTAAATGAAGCAAGCATCATTAACGCTGCAGGTGAAATAACGGCGTTGCCGCTGCAACCTAAAATGCAACTTGCTGAAGAAATTATACGTTTTGTTGCATTTTCTACTGGGCAGAACGCCGATACGCCATTAATAATAAAATAACAATCATTAAGCACGCCAACAGACTTAAAAATGGTAAGGTGATAAAACCTAACCATTTAAAATGAATATCACTACAGTTTGGGCCTGCGCCACACACATTAATAGGTGCAAAGCTCGGTATCATTTGTTGCAGATATTGATAGCCAGCAAATACAGCACCGATGAATGCTAGTGGAATGGTGTAAATCCCTATCGACAAATCATCGCGAAACAAGGCAATAAAAAGAATAATAGTTAACGGATATAAGGCAATACGTTGATACCAGCATAAATGACAGACAAGTAGACCTTGGATCTCGCTGGCATATAACGTGCCAAGCATGCTCACTAGAGCAATCAACCAGGCCAGCAATAAATAAATCCGTTTGTGTGATGTCTGTGTCATATTCCTAGCCTTAAAAATCATGTTACGGCAGAACAATACCGAGCTTTAAAATCACGGGTACATCGATACCGCTATTTTTATAGAAGATATCGCCATTAGAATAGTGCACCAATAATAGCGCAATATCAGCGGCGTGATGACGGCCCATTTGCACGCCGACACCGAGCAAATCTTGGAATACAAAATTCTCAGCAAAATTTGCGTGGCCGAATGTTTTTTGCGAAAGCATGGTGGGGCCAGCAACACTGTAATAAACATAAGGGCGAAAGCAAGGGCTAATCGGCACCCATAGCTTAAACGCTAAAAATGCAGACAAAGCTTCGATTCCATCGTTGGGCATGCTCCAATGTGCAAAGCTCAACCCCGCATTAATTGAAAACCATTTTTTTGTGTGAAAAATCACGTGTTCAAAGGCGCCCATTGCACCAGCATCGGCCTCTGTACTTGCATGCCAAAAAATCGGGCTTGGCGGACGTGGAACATTAAATGTAAAAAAATCTTTATCGTAGAAACTAATTGAGACTTCATTTTTGGGGAAGAAGTATTCACTGTGTTTAGCCACACTCGCTGGAGAATTTGTTGCGTTGGTGTTTGTTGCTGCATAGACGCTCGAGGGTAGGCTAATTATTGATAAAGCTATGATGACGCTGATTAAGATTGCCCATATTTTGCACGATTTCATGTGATTTCCTCATAAGGTTTTGAAGCATGGTTATAAAGTAGGGCTACTATGCTGTCAAGTTGCTTTTTACTAACTGGCTAGGTAGACTGCAGCGGTTTCATGCTATTTGTAGGTGTGGGCGCAATTAGGACAATTTCTTTAGGATAAAACAATGAACGCTTGTAAACTTTTTTCTATTATCACTGCCTCAATCGTTTTTATGTTAGCTGTCACAGCTGCAGATGCGGGTGGTCCTGATGTCGCGCCCATGCCAGCACAACCCATCTTTCACCATGCGTATGTAAATGTGCAAATTGGCTATAGCTTTGTGAATTATACCAATGCCACGTTAAGAGGTGGTGTAACGGCAACAAAAATAGAGAACAATGGTTGGTCGCCAAAGCTTGCTCTGGGTTATGATTTCACGCACCACTTTGGTGTGGAGCTGGGTGTTAATTGGTTTCACAAGCCTGCTTTTTATAACTTACCAACCTTTGGTCCTAAATACCTTATTAAAAATAATGTGGTTTATTTGGTGGGTAAAGTTAATATATCGCTATGGAAAAAATTAAGTGCCTATCTCAAAGGTGGTGTAGGTTATGTGGCGCGTAGTGGCATCACTACGGGAACCAACATTGTTGCACTGCAAAGTGGTAACTTTGTTATGCCGGTTTATGGTGTTGGGTTGTTGTATTCCTTAACTCCGCGTTGGGATTTTGATGCGTCTTTTATGCAAGTCCCATGTAATAGCGCGCATCAACTGCCTACTTCTAATTTTGCTGGTGTGGGTGTTTCTTTCCGGTTTTTGTAGAAGCTTAATATCTGTATACAACCTGGTTTTTTTATTATCCCAGATGTAGTGTTTGCGCTGAGCTTTGCAAGCACTACATTTCGGGATGGTGTTGCTATTTATTTTTACTGCGCTGCTTTCACCAATCGATCCACTTGCTTCATAGTCATTGGGCTTAATTTTCGTCCATCAATGTAAATGGTGGGTGTTGAAATGGTTTCTCCCATTATTTTTCTAGCGATTTTTAAATTGTTATTAATAAAACCATAGTAAGTGCCTTTCACTAAGCAGCGACTTAATTTCTTGTTGTTAATCCCGGGAATATTCGATGCAAATTCCATTAGTTTAGGGATCGTGGTCCAGTTGGTATCTTCAGCGGGTTGGTGGTGATAAATATATTCGACATAGGGGAAAAATAACGCTTTATTCTGTGCGTAGACGCAGCGTGCGGCATTGGCTGCGGTAATGGAACTATCGATAAAAGCCAGGTTGATCATAGTGTATGAGGCAACGCCCGTCTTAACATATTTCTTTTTTATTTTTGGTAGCAGGTTGTTATTAAATAATTTACAGTTAGCGCATTTTAAATCTTCAAAAGCAACGATATGAACTTTTGCATTTGCATTTCCCAGCGTGGGCTGGTTTGCTGTGTTAATTGTTTTTTGTGGTGGTAGGGGGGCTGCAGGTTTAAGCATGACTGCGCCAATGGCGATAGCAATAGCGGCTAGTAAGACAACGATAATAGTAGTGCGAAGTCCTGTTTTGCTCATGTTAATCTCCAGTAGGTTGGGCTAAATAGAAGGGGCTGTATATTCCAGCCCACATTTTAAATTATGGGGTACAGCAACATCAATCATTTTGGGTTTTGGCAAATGTAACTGATTCATAATATCTGCGTATTCATCAGCGCTATTAACTTGTAAGCGTGGATTAAATCGTTTTTCTTCGCCGATAGTCGTTGAGGTAAACCCATTGTAATCGTGTGCAGGAAAAACATGCATATCTTCTGGAAGTGTTAATAGTTTATTGAACAAGCTGTCGTATTGTTGATGTGCATCGCCCGATTGAAAATCCGTTCTACCTGTCGCATGGATCATTAGTGTGTCGCCAGTAAAAATTCTGTCATTCATTCTGAAGCTGTAACTGTCATCGGTATGACCAGGTGTGTACATGGCATGTAGGTGTATGCCGTCCACATGTAATATCTCACCTTCAACAAGTTTGGTGGTAATGCACTCTGCTTTAGAGTGAACACCCATTGCAACGCTGCAATTCAATTTTTGTCTTAGTGGTCCAGTAGCGGTGATATGGTCAGCATGAGTGTGAGTGTCTATCGCGAAAGCGAGGCGAATATCCAGCTCATTGAGTAATGTGATGTATTTATCAAGCTGGCTATGAACCGGGTCGATAATGACAGCCTCACGCCCGTGCCCTGAAGCGAGCATATAGGTGTAAGTATTGGAGGTGTAATCGATTAATTGTCTGAAAATCATCATAATTTCCATAGAGTTAAAGGTTCTATTATCCTGCGTGGAGCTCGCTTTAAAGTCAAGAGCTGTAGAATGTTCTATACCTATAGATAGGTATAAAGCTTGGAGGGAAGGTCATGAGACACAAAAACCTACAAAAGCTATTAGACAAAAATAACATTAAATATCAGATAATTACGCATGCTCCAGCGTATACAGCGCAAGAGATAGCAGCGAGAGCTCATATTTCTGGGCGTGATTTGGCTAAAACCATTATTGTTAAAATCGATAATAAGCTCGCTATGTTGGTGGGGCCATCCAATAAATTGTTTGACTTTGCCGCACTGAAAAAGCTAACCAATGCAGAATCTATTGAATTGGCTAGTGAGTATGAGTTTCAGGAGATCTTTGATGATTGCGAGGTGGGGGCGCAGCCGCCATTTGGCAATCTTTATGATATGGATGTGTATGTCGATGATTCTTTATTAGAAGATGACAATATTGCGTTTAATGCAGGTAATCATTCTGAATTAGTGCAAATGCGCTATGAAGATTGGACTAACCTCGTGAAGCCAAAAGTGCTGCATATACACTGATTTTTGGTTTGTGTTATTTTCATCATCTTGCTGGCCCTTGCCAGAGGGGCGCATTTAAGCTGACTTTAAGGTAAAAATTTGTTAAACTCATTGACTTACATTAATAAGTTCATGTAAAAACAATGCGTTAGTATTTGTTTTGGCTAATGTTTTAGGGTTTAATCGACATTTTAGTTTAGAGGAGACTAGCTGGTGAAAAAATGTGTTCTTAGTGTGCTGTTCCTGATTGTCGCTCCGATTGCTTGCTTTGGTGCGAGTGAGGGTGGATTAGGTGCCCCCGCAACGCCGCAGTCCTATCATGTCGCAGGCTCCCCAACGGCAACTACATCTTCCAAGCCAGGTTTAACCAACCAAGCCACGGCTAACACTAAAACGGCGGTCAAAAAAACGAGTGTTGCAGCAACAAAAATAGCTCCTAAACAAAGTGAAGCGGCAGCTATGGCGCAAGTAAAGAAAATTATGGCGGCTGCGAAACAATTTCAAGAACAAAAAACTAAAACTGCAGATAAACAACAACCGAATCAGCAAGCGGTGACAGCTGATACTGCTTCCAAAGAAGCGCAGACTTCTAATGCGCAAGTGATGCCAGGCAATGAGCGCCCTATGGTGATGCCAGCGAATAGTCAAATAGCACCACGCCCACAAACGAACAACTCTAATCCTTATACTATTAATCAAATTGCTAAAGCAGGCTCGACTTATCAGCAGCAAACAGCAGAGCGCATTCAGCAACTGTCTATGCAAAATGCACAACTGCAAGGTAATTTGCAACGATTGCGTAAAGCATTGGTTATGATGAATCAGGAAGTCTCTGGCCTGAATCAACAGCTTCAGCAATTACATACAAAAACAAATCAAACAGCCCCCTCAACTCAAACATGGCTTGGTGATGTTACCAGCCACGTGAGTCTTTGGTTGTCCTATTTAATGTTAGCCGTGATTATTTTTTTATTATTACTCCTAATCTTTATGATGTCGCGCCGGCGTCAAGCAGCCGTTAATGCGGTTATGTTGTCTGAGCAAGCAACTGTTGAAGCGGATCCTGATACCGAAACTGAATACGATTTTATGGGCAGTGATGAAGCGATTCCGGCTAAATTGGATTTAGCGCAAGCCTACATTACGATGGAAGACTTTGCGGCAGCGACTAAAGTGCTTGAAGAGGTCGTTCAGCGAGGCAATGAAGAGCAACAACAGCAAGCTAAAGAGTTGCTTAGCTCAATTGATGCATCATGATACCAGAACGTATTTCACTAGGAATTCGTTACGATGGTTCTTCCTACCACGGTTGGCAGAGTCAGCTACAGGATAATTTACCGACACTGCAGTCGACTGTTGAACGCGCGGTGTCTTGTGTGGCGAATCATTCGATTCATCTAACCTGTGCAGGCCGTACGGATGCAGGGGTTCATGCTACCTCTCAAATTGTTCATTTCGATACGGAAGTGACCCGCAGTGAGAAAGCCTGGGTATTTGGTACGAATAGTAATTTACCACCTGAAGTAAGTATTTTATGGGCTAAGCGAGTGCCGCAGTCATTTCATGCGCGATTTTCTGCGCAAGCCAGGCGTTATCGCTACGTTTTGTATAATCACGAGGTGAAGCCCGCAATACTGCGCAATTATGTGGGCTGGTTTTATAAGCCACTGGATGTCGAGCGTATGCAAGAAGCAGCCTCCTATTTGTTGGGTGAGCACGATTTTAGCGCCTTTCGTGGTGCTGGCTGTCAGGCTAAAAATCCCATTCGTGACATGCTGGAGCTGAGTATTCATCGCCAGCGACGCATGCTGATTATTGAAACTCGCGCCAATGCTTTTTTATTGCATATGGTGCGTAATATCGTGGGTGCTTTGATTGAGGTCGGTGTTGGAGCGCGTGAACCAGAATGGATGAAATCGGTTTTAGAGAGTTGTGATCGCACTCGGGCTGGAGTGACGATTGCCCCCAATGGATTGTATTTGGTTCAGGTTAATTACCCAGATGAATATAACTTGCCACAAACACCTGTTGGCCCCTTCTTTTTGCCCTGATTTTTGATATGATGGGTGCATCTAGATTTAAGATAGGGATGACCCAAAATGAGTTGGTTTAAAAAACTACTTCCTAAAGTATCCACGGCTGCAAAAAAAGGTGTTCCAGAAGGTATTTGGAGCAAGTGTGAGTCGTGTACGGCGATTTTGTATAGTGCTGAGCTTGAGCGCAACTTGGAGGTGTGCCCTAAGTGTAATCATCACATCTATATTCCCGCGCGAAAACGATTAGAGCGTTTTTTGGATGAACACGGGCGTGATGAATTGGCGCAAGATGTTAAACCGGTAGATCGCTTGAAATTTCGCGATTCAAAAAAATATAAGGATCGTATCACTCAGGCTAGTAAAGCAACTGGTGAAAATGAAGCGGTTGTTGCTATGCGTGGTACATTAAGCGGCATTCCTGTCGTGGCCTGTGCTTTTGAGTTTAAGTATATCGGTGGCTCAATGAGTGCGGGTGTCGGTGAAAAATTTACGATTGCTGCAGAATATGCGTTGGAGCATAAGCAGCCGTTTATTTGTTTTTCCACCAGTGGTGGGGCGCGCATGCAAGAAGGCTTGTTTTCTTTGTTCCAAATGGCAAAAACATCCGCTGTATTAGCACAGCTTGCGAGTGCAGGTATCCCGTTTATTTCTGTATTAACCAATCCTACCATGGGTGGTGTATCAGCCAGTCTTGCAACACTCGGTGATATTATTATTGCTGAGCCTAAGGCGCTTATTGGTTTTTCAGGCCCGCGTGTAATTCAACAAACCATTCGCCAAATTTTA
>JAJFJO010000299.1 GCA_021774015.1 Gammaproteobacteria bacterium | reverse complement strand
AGTTACAGGTTTTTGTTACCCATGATTTTTTTATCCCGAAGTACGAAAATGTCTTTTTTCTCACTACGTTCTGGCGGCTTTGTTATGCAAAATAATAACATATTGAGATTAGCCCCACCACTATTGAAATCAACTTGGCCTGCAAGTTATGCGTACGACGCAGACGTGTTGAATAATGTGGCAATGCATCATGCACACTTCTGCAATATTACTTTATAGGTAAGTTGATCGGCAATAAGTCTCCTTGATAAAAACCTGCAGTACTAATGCAATTGTCATAGCGATAGGCAAAATTATAAGGGCACTTTGATAATCATTTGTGGAGAATATTCTTGCGCCTTTGAACATTGTTCCATGCCAGCCAAGATCAAGCAGCTTTCCAATTAACGGTTCGGAAAGTGCACCAAACAAAGCGTCAAACATATTAATAAAACCAATAGACGAGCCACTGAGTTCAGGGTTGTTGATTTCACGGATATGTGCGAATGAAACAAAAAAGAAACCTGAGAATAAACCAAAAATAAGTAGAAGAATACCTAAGCTCAAATATGATAACCCTGGATAATAAATAATAGTTGCAAGCGATAACAAACTAACCGATGTGCCAATGATCATAATGGGCTTTCGGCGTTGAATTCGATCAGAAAGCCAACCCCCAAATGGTGAACCAATTGCAAAGCCGATGAAAGCAATGGACACTAAACCAGCAGCAACTTCTTTGTGCAAACTATATTTTTGCATCATAAATGGGATGCCCCATAGGCCAGCGAAAGCGGATACGGGGGCAAAAGCAAGCCCTGAATACGCGGAAATTAGCCAGGACTGTTTGTTCTTCAATAACGCTACTAATCCGTGAAATAACTGAGACAATGTAATTTTTTGTGTTAATGATGCTGATGCAGGTTTGTCGCGGATCATTAAAAAAAAGAGCATTGTAAGTAATAATCCAATGGCAGCACAAATTTCTATCGCGTGGCGCCAGCCTAGATTATTGGATAGATAGGCTAATGGGGCCTCTCCTCCAACTGCACCGAGCATTGCCATCGTCATCATTAGGCCTGAAACCAAAGCAAACTTTTTAGGTGGAAACCAGAGTGAAATAAATTTCATGGTGCCGACTGCAGAGAACGCTCCGCCAACACCAATTAAAAATCTACCGAGTTCTGCGGCACCAAGTGTTGCAGCTTGGCTAAAAATCCAAGCGCCACTGGCACAGGTGAGAATAGCCATGCTGAAGATATACCGAGGATTGAATCGATCTAATAACAAGCCGGCTGGTAACTGCATGACGAGATACGCATAAAAATAGAATGCGGCTAGGCTCCCCATAGATTCGCCCGATAATGAGAAGGCCTTCATTAAGTCGCCAGTCATAATGCTAGGGGAAACTTGTAAAACATATTTATAAAAAATAAAACTTGAGGATAAAAACCAAATAAACCATGGGTATAAATTTTTCAGTGTCTTTTTTAAACTGCTTTTAGTATAGGCTGTATTAGTCGCTAAGCTATTCATGATCGATGCTCCAGTCACGGATTATAAAATTATTTTTATTTGGAGGGGCCTGTACTAAAGAAATGGCGAAACCTGCTTTAGTACAGGTTAAGCACTCGTACGCTAGTGACTGGGTGCACAGCAGCAATTGCAGTAAGTACTGCAATAGGGGTGTTTCTGTAGCTGCTGATTAAGTTCATGAGCTCATCTCAATTTAAATACTGTTGTTATTAGATCATATTTTAGACTGCGTTACAATACCCTGCTGCTATTTTTAACCGGCTTGGAGGGTTCTATAAAAGAGCGGCACCATCAGTTTTTGCTTCTAATTGCAAAAGGAAAGATTTTTTCTCTATTCCTCCGGCAAAACCAACCAAATGGCCATTGCTTCCAATGACTCGATGGCAAGGAACAATAATTGAAATAGGGTTTAAACCATTAGCTAAGCCAGCAGCTCTTGCTTTATTTTTATTTCCGATTCTTTCAGCTTGTTCTCCATAGCTAATGGTTTTTCCATAGGGGATTTCAAGTAATTGTTTCCAGGCACTAACCTGAAAGTCAGTCCCCTCAAATGCTAATGGCAATGTAAAAACTTTTCTGTCACCTTGAAAATATTCGGTGAGTTGTTTTATGGTTTTTAAAATTATTTTTTCATTGGGGGATTGTGGTAAGCAGCGAAGGATTTCTTCCCATTTCGAGTTTTTACAATTTGCATCCCATAAAACACCATGCAGTCCTTTGGGTGAGGTTATAATAGTTAATGTGCCAACAGGTGATTTCATTTCAGCATAAACGGCATCATTAGGCAAAAGTTTCAATCTTCGAATACGGCGCATGTTTTTTTCTCCGATGGTAAGTTAAAAAGCAATATTGCTGCATATGCACGCCAAGGAGCCCATTTTTTTGGATCAAGATTAAATTGCTTGACCCTTTTTTTAATCTCCAGGTCAGTTTTTGGAAATGCATCAGGATTTTTTAGTCCTCGCATAGCAATGTATTCTACAGTCCATTGACCTATGCCTTTTATGGAAAGTAATTTCTGACAGGTTTCTTCATAGTCTGCTGTTCCATTTAAAACGATATGATTGTCAGAAACAGCTTGAGCTAATGCTTTTAAGGCTTGATTTTTTGCTGTAGTTATTCCAATGCTTGATAGATCAGCGCTGAGGATGTTTTTCGGTGTAGGGAAGAATCGCTTGAGTGGAAGTGATTTATCAAATGTTTGTTTTTCACCGCACAGATCCACCAGCCGAATAAGAATAGTTCTGGCGGCCTTCACACTAATTTTTTGCCCTATAACAGCGCGCACAGCTAGTTCAAAACCATCCCAGCACCCAGGAATTCGTAAGCCCTTAATTTCTTTTGAGAATGGTTTGAGTTTTGTATCCTTCATAAGATCAGTTTCAATGAGCAGTGGATCGGCATCAAGGTCAAATAGATCTTTAATTCTAGCCACAAAGCCTAATATGTTAACGGTTTCAGAAAATTTAAAATTAACCTTTATTCTATTGTCTTCACAAAAAGCGACTTTCATCCAGCCTGGCGTGCCAGCATAGATAAAAAGGCGTTGATATTCATTGTTAGAAACCAACTCCATCGCGGGAATTGCTCTAGCTTCAAAAAAATCAATTATTGTATTCCATGCATAGGGTGGTCTATATCGTAAGTGTAGATGTTGTAAGTTTTCGGCAGATAGTTTTTTTCTAACTTCAGAGGGTGTTTTTTGGAACCGTGCCTTAAAGGCATCATTAAAACGTCTAATTGACTGGAAACCTGAGCTGAATGCAACATCAGTAATTGATAGATTAGAGTTATCCAACAAATTTCTGGAAATATCGAGTTTTTTGGCAATTAATATTGCTTGCGGACTAGCACCTACTTGATCTTGAAAAAGTTCGCATAACCAGCGTTCTCCTATTCCCAACTCTTCAGAAATGCGTTTGATCGATAATTCTTCCAAAGCAAAACTTTCCATCATGCGAACAGCTCTTCTAACTGTCGCAGAAGTTCCAATCCATGCGGCTGAACCAGGTGCTGTTTCAGGGCGGCAACGTAAGCAAGGGCGATAACCAACTTCTTCTGCTTGTGCGGCATGAATGAAAAATTCTAAATTCTCCAGCTTAGCCTTTCTAGCGGGGCAAATTGGACGACAATAAATTTTGGTTGTCTTTACAGCAACAAAAAATTTGCCATCAAACCTTGTGTCACGGGCTAAATGTGCGCGATAGAACTCTTGTTTGTTATAGTATGTTTTCATAATAAGGCAATAGTACCAGGTGATAAGCTATCAGACTAGCCAAAATCGGAGGTCTATTTTTGGAAAGCGATACCTGTGCTGCAACATATTGATTTGCTTGTTGGGTCACTTCCCAATAGTTTCTTACTGCAATAATGCCAGCTCACTCTCGCCCATCTAATAGTAAGCTTTTAGGGGCGTTGTTTGTTTTTGGGTCGAGATAGCCAGCTTTTTCAATAGAGAAGTTATTTGCTCTTGTTTTTACAGCATGCTTGTGACAGAGCTCATACTTTTGCTGCATATAAGTTCCTAGGTTGAAACTAACCGTGACGCACCATCAATAGGAATAATTGCGCCATTAATGAATTGAGAGCTCTCACTTGCTAAAAATAACACGGTCGGAGCAATATCAGTTG
>JAJFJO010000298.1 GCA_021774015.1 Gammaproteobacteria bacterium | reverse complement strand
CCACATGCAGCGCGGGAGAGGTTTATCGATAATTCAAAACGTTATTATAAATTATTTTCCATCAAAGAAAAAAATTCAAATAATAAGTTGATAAAAGTAAGTAAGAGGCCGTATTACTACCCTATTTTTTATGTTGACCCTTTTGTAGGGAATGAGCCAGCATTAGGTTTTGATTTGGGGTCAGAGAAAAGCCGACTGCAGGCATTAGAAGAAGCGAGAGATACAGGGGAGACAACCATCATTCGTTTCATTAATTTAGTTCAGGGTAAAGGAATCGTTGATAAAGGTTTAATTGTTTTTGTCCCTGTCTATTATAACAAACCTGTTCGTACGATATTTGAACGGCGTAAATACCTCCGTGGTTTTACTTTAGCGGTGCTTAATATGAGCACTATTTTAAAGAGTAGCCACAGATTTTTAGATAAGAACAACTTAAAGTTAACTGTGAGGGAGGCATCTTTTTCTGATTATGCGCGCCTAAGGAATGGAGCGCTTGAACTTTCAACTATGGGGTATCGAGTTGTTGATAAAATAGCAAACCATTACTGGAAATTTGAGGTGTCTGGCGGTGTACTTTCTAAGGCAGTTGCACTATATCCCTTTTTAATTGCAACGCTGATTTTATTGTTGTCTTTTTCAATTATGTATATGTTGTATAACTACATACAAAGAGAACAATTGTCAGCTGATCTTATTGGCAGTAAAACACGCGAGTTGTCACTTAAGAATTCGATGTTAACATCAATAGAGTCTTTGCAGCGTCATTTTATATCGGGCTCAACAGCGGCTCAGTTGTTTGATTACATGCTTGCATCACTGCTAGAGTTGACTCAAAGTGAATATGGTTTTATTGGGAAAATATGCGAGCAAAAAAGTGGCGAGAAATATTTAAAAACTTATGCAATCACCAATATTGCTTGGAACTACGAAACAAGGGTGTTTTATGAATCTAATGTATCGGATGGTTTAGAGTTTCATAATTTAGATACATTGTTTGGCCATGTTATTAAAACAGGCGAGTTATATATTGCTAATGACCCTAAAAATGATGTTCATGCTGGAGGTATACCTGATGGGCATCCGGCACTGCGGTCATTTTCAGGTATTCCATTGTATGCTAATCATCAATTTATTGGTATGGCGGGAGTCGCTAATCGTAGGGGTGGTTATTCTAAAGCGAGTATTGATAGTATTAATTCTTTTTTAATCACCTGCGGTATGATTATACATGAGCACCTGATACGTGAGGAGCAAAAAAAGGTTAACACAACAAACTTTGAAAGAGCTTATTTTGATAGTATGACCGGCTTAGCAAATCGATTTTCTTTCGATCAGAAGCTTCAAGGGCATTTTGAGTTAAATAGTCGGAAAGCGACTAAAATGGCATTGCTCTGTATAGATTTAGATGACTTTAAGCAGGTTAATGATGCGTTTGGTCATGAGCAAGGTGATCATGTATTAGTGCAGTTTGCGCGAATATTGCAAGAAACCACTCGTAAAGCTGATATTTGTGCGCGTTTAGGGGGTGATGAATTTGCAATTTTGGTTGGCCAAATTAAAGATGAACAAGAGCCCGTGATTCTTGCTAAGAAATTAATTGATGCTGTTAAGTTGCTGCCCACCATGTTAACGAACAGTGCAATTGAGGTGGGTTTAAGTGTAGGTATTTCTATATGTCCTGGTTTGTCTGATAGTGTTGATGAACTGAAGCGACAAGCTGATGAGGCGATGTACACGGCAAAGTCGGGCGGTAAGAACCAGTGGTGCGTGTATAAAGTCAACTAAAATCTATTCGGCACCACTCATCTTTAGTAGCAACACTATCTAGCGCGTAGTCGTTGTTATACGATTTAATGATAGTCTCTTTTTCAGCTGTTAAAATGCCCGATAAGATTAAATGCCCCTCGGGTTTAACTGCTTGAGTGAGCAGTGGTTGTAGCTCGAGTAATGGATTTGCGAGAATGTTTGCAATGACGACATCTGCTGATAAGTTGTTAACTTCATTCGGCAATGCGATGGTTAGGTTGTCAGAGTTAATGAATTGATTTAGCTCGGAGTTATTGTGCGTTGCCTCAATCGCCTGTGGGTCATGATCAACCGCTAAAACATGCCTAGCGCCTAAGGCGAGTGCTGCCAATGCTAAGATTCCTGAGCCACAACCATAATCAATAACTGTTTTCCCTTTAGGGGGATGCTTTGCCAGCCACTCCAGACATAGCGCTGTTGTTGCATGGTTACCTGTTCCAAAAGCTAAGCCGGGATCGATAATGACTTTACAGTCCGCATTAACATTATCTTTTTCCCAAGTGGGTATCACCCACAAATAATCAGCATAACATTGTGGTGGAAAGTTTTGTTGTGTGAGCCGCACCCAGTCTTGGTCTTTAATGATTTCTAAACGGTATTCAATGGGTTTGAGGTCCAGATGATGTTCTAGAAAAGCAATCAACTCTTTGCCATTAATCGCGTGATCAAATAGGGCTTTGATCGCTATTTTTTTCCACAGGGGTGACTCTTCAGGCTCCAGCTGAAATACTTCTTGCTGGTCTGCTGCTTCGATAGAAACAGCAACAGCACCTAATTCGGATAATTGGTCGGCGATCAGCTCAGCATGCTCATCGCCAACATAAATAATTAATTGGTGGTATTCCATATTAATTATTAATACCTAGCTTCTTCTCTAAATAATGAATATTGGTCCCGCCATTGCGAAATTCAGCGTCGTTAAGCAGGTCTTGATGCAGTTCAATGTTTGTTTTGATGCCGTCAATTACTAATTCTTGCAGTGCATTA
>JAJFJO010000297.1 GCA_021774015.1 Gammaproteobacteria bacterium | reverse complement strand
CCAAAAAACATAATGAATAAAAAAGAAACGGCAAAATTTACATTTAATACCAACATGCTACCCAAAATTGCCATCAGCAACTCTCAAGTTCACTGGGTGGATCTAAAGAATAAACATCGCTTGGATATCAGCGATTTTAATTTATACGTTCCCAAACTGTCACACAATAAATTCGGCGTCATAAAATTTAGCATGCTGCTTGATCAAAACAAACCTGAAGTTAAAGCAAAACTATCCGGCACTATTTCAGGAAAATACAACAGTGATACACAAACACTAGTGCTAGATAAAATCAACTTCAACTCAAATTTTGATAAATTATCGGGGAATTTGCCAAAACCACTGAGCTTCAAAATCACCAGCACTGCACGCGTAAATATCAATAAAGATAGCATCACCCTACCCAACTATAAAATCACTCTCAACAATTTAGAGATCACAGGTGCTCTCAACGGCAAAAACCTAAACAAAAAGCCATCGTTTAATGGTAAAGTTGATATCGGGTATTTCAACCTAGAGCAACTTCTATCAACTTTAAATGTTGCTTACAAGCCCCAACTTAAAGGCGCGCTTAGTAAAGTCCGCGGGCAGTTTGCTTTTAAAGCAACACCTAAACACATTCAAATCAGCTCGCTAAATGCCACCGTTGATAGCTCCAAAATTACAGGCAGCTTTGCCTTTAGCGATGCCAAAAAGAGCTCTATACAATTAAACCTGGCGCTGAACCAAATTAATTTAGATCACTACATGAATAGCTTGGCAGGCTCAAAGAGCAGCGAGACAACCAGCGCGATAAAAGGCGCCTCTACAGTAGCTTCTCAGCAGCAAGTTAGGCAGCAAAGCCCTGCTGATAAAGCAATACTGCCTGTAGCACTTTTAAAAAATCTTAGCATCAATGATCAACTACATGTTGGCAAACTTACGCTAAACGGTGTAGAAAGCAACAATATAGAAATAAGTCTGGCTGGGAAAAATGGCCACTTCAGACTAAAACAATTTAGGGCTGGCATAGGCGGCGGTGTTGTCAACGCAACCGGCCGGCTTAATATTAAACGCAATACACCGGTTATTTCACTGCAAAGCAAAGCAAGCCATATTTCTATCGCTCCTTTTGTCGCGCCTATCTTTGGCAAGCGCATGCTAGACGGCACTCTAAAATTTAACGGTACCTTTGTTACCTCTGGCAATACGAAAAAGGCCTGGAAAAAACACTTAAAAGGTAGCGGCCAATTCAATATAACCAACGGTGATATTGTTGGTATTGACTTAAACCACCTTCTAGCACAAGGAGTTGCTTTTCTAAAAAGGCAAAAATTAAAATCATCAGATAATGATGCGAAACGAACTGAGTTCCAAAGCTTAAAATCAAGGTTCACTATTCGAAATGGCGTTATCAAAAGCTATGCAGCAAAACTCGTATCACCCAATCTTAATGCGACAGGTACCGGTAAAATCGACCTGGTGAAAAATTGGGTCAACTATGACATCATAGCGACCACGCCGAAAATCAAGTCTATCCCAATCCCCATTATTATTCATGGACCTTTGGATGCGCCAAGTATCACACCTAACATTCCTGCATTAACAGCAACGATTGTTAAACAAACGGTGAAAAAAGATATTGGTAGCCGTATTGGTAAAGTCTTAGGGAAGGACTTAAACAGCCTGCTACCCTAACCCCTATAAGTACGGCCTATGAGTACGATAGTAGTAAAAAACAAAAAAGCATTTGCAACAAAGCTGCTTAATTGGTTCGATCACCACGGCAGGCACGACCTGCCGTGGCAAAAATCCATAACACCTTATCGCGTTTGGATATCAGAAATCATGCTGCAGCAAACTCAAGTCAACACGGTCATTCCCTACTATAAAAAGTTCATGCGTAACTTCCCAAGTATAAAAGCACTCGCACTCGCTGATAATAATGATGTGCTGGATCAGTGGTCTGGTTTGGGTTATTACGCTCGCGCGCGCAATTTACATAAAACAGCAAAAATAATTCACGAGCAATTCAGCGGGCGTATGCCAAATACAGTTGAAGGTTTGCTAGCACTACCTGGAATCGGTAGATCGACAGCTGGGGCCATCCTTTCTTTATCCATGCAGCAATCTGTTAGCATCTTAGATGGCAATGTAAAACGTGTATTAACTCGCTATTTAGCTGTGCCTGGCTGGCCGGGTAAGGGTGATGTGCACCAACAGCTCTGGAACATCACGGATGCACTCACACCTCAAGAACGTTGTAATGATTACAACCAAGCATTGATGGACTTGGGCGCTACTATTTGCACTCGCAGCAAACCCAAGTGCACTCAATGTCCTTTTGAGAAAAACTGCCTTGCTCACAAAGTGAATCGCGAAACAGAATTCCCTCATCGCAAGACTGATAAAAAAACCAAACCGTATAAAAAATCATGCTTCATTATCTTGCAGAACAAACAAGGCGACATTTTATTGGAACAGCGCCCGCCTTTAGGTATTTGGGGTAGCTTATGGTGCTTTCCAGAACATGATGAACCAATTGAAAAACTAGAGCAGTACTGCAAATCTGAGTTTAATACCTCAACCAAGAACGCTAAAAGACTAGAGCCCTTTGTGCATAAATTCAGCCACTATGACTTAGAGATCAGCCCTATTATCTTATCTGCTAACAAACAACCCCATCTCTTGATGGAATCACAGCCCAGAGTTTGGTATAAACCAGGTGATAAGTTGCCAGGAGGTATTGCAGCACCGATTAAAACCATTTTAATGACTTTACTGAGGAAAAAACCTAATGACACGCCAAATATTCTGTAAAAAATTAAACAAAGAAGCAGACGGCCTTGAGAATCAACCCTACCCTGGCGAGCTCGGCAAAAAGATCTATGACAATATTAGTCAAGAAGCCTGGGGCCAATGGTTGGAGCATCAAACTATTTTGATCAACGAATATCGCTTAAGCCTAATCGAACCAAAGTCTCGACAGTTTCTAGAAGAAGAAATGGAGAAATTTCTATTTAGTGATGACAGTAAAAAACCTGAACAGTTTAACCCAGAATAAGACCACTTTGAGCAAAGCCTGGACAAAGAACAGCCGAGTCTGAGCAATAAATAAACCACAGTGAAACTTATATCGACAAGCACTTGACTAGCTGAACTCGAGTCTTTAATCTACTTGACCTGCTTGCTCTTGGTAACAAAAGCAGTAGGAGTTTTTAAGGTTAGTTTAGCTATTTTTAAAACAGCAAAGCGACTTAAAAATGGCCAGATAGCTCAGTCGGTAGAGCAGAGGACTGAAAATCCTCGTGTCCCCAGTTCGATTCTGGGTCTGGCCAAATCACCCCAAGCATAAACGTAAAGGACTACGTGAATGAATCAAAGGTCAACCTCTCCTTTTAAAATTTTATCAACAGACAATCAATTTGATTTGCCACACGGATTTTTGCCGTCTGCAGATCCTATTGAACAGCTGCCTGAGGAATTTTCTGAATGGGAGACGCTAGCCCTAGATTTACCCAAATTATTAACCAGCGATCAAACTCGCAACACCATTAGTAATATGCCTGAATTTAATGTCTCGCAGTTAACCAATGCTAATGAGCTTGAACGCGCCATGGTTATTCTATCCTATTTAGGTCATGCCTATATTTGGAATAACGCAAAACCTGTCAACACGCTGCCAAAGGTCCTTGCGAAACCTTGGCATGCTGTTGCAAGCAAAATAGGTCGACCACCTGTTTTATCTTATGGTTCCTATGCGCTATACAATTGGAAGCGGTTGGATGAAAATAAAAATAGTGAACTTGGCAATATTGTTTTATTGCAGAATTTCTTAGGTGGTATTGATGAAGAGTGGTTTATCCTAATTCACGTCGATATTGAAACAAAAGCTGCGCCAGCAGTCGCCGCACTGCAACCTGCACTGCAAGCAGCTAAAGAACGTAATACAGATGCAGTGCTTCAGCACTTTAATACGATGATTAAAGCACTAGCGCTAATGTGTGAAACCCTAGAGCGCATGCCCGAGCATTGCGACCCTTATATTTATTACAGCCGAGTGCGCCCTTACATTCACGGCTGGAAAGATAACCCCGCCCTACCCGACGGTGTTATTTATGAAGGTGTGGACGAATATAAAAACGAACCCCAATTTTTCAAAGGTGAAACCGGCGCGCAAAGCACAATTATTCCTGCTTTAGATGCAGCATTGGGCATCACTCACGAAAACAACCCACTGAAAGCACATCTCAATGAAATGCGCACCTACATGCCACCAGAGCATCGTGAATTTTTAAATGCCCTGGAACTTGGACCATCACTGCGGGATTATGCATTAGAGAATCATACAACTGAGCCCAAATTGCGCGATTGCTATAATGAATGCATCCAGTTGATCGATAAATTTCGTAAAACACACTTAGCGTATGCTGCTAGCTATATCCAAAAGCAACACCAAACCTCATTAAGCAACCCTACGGCTGTCGGCACCGGCGGCACGCCTTTTATGGATTACCTTCGTAAGCATGAAACTGAAACCAAGCAGCATTTGATCTAACAGAGCTATAAGCATTTTCAGAGCTCCGGCAGGCATTGAAATCGCCTTCATCAGTAAAGCGTGACATCCTCCCACTTTGTTCGTATAATGCGCAGCGCCTAATATGTTTCGTGGCTACTCTTAAGTGAACGCCTATATGACTCATTACCAGGTCGTATAATTCAACTATAGAGAGCTCTAACATGTCAGAAAAAAAATCCTTTAAAAATCTTGGTGTTGCGTCAAATTTGTTGTCAAACCTTTCAGAGCTTGGCTACGAAAACCCAACACCTATTCAAGAGCAAAGCATACCTGTATTAATGGAAGGCGATGACTTATTAGCCCAAGCCCAAACAGGCACAGGCAAAACTGCTGCTTTCGCACTGCCGATTCTTTCTCAAATTGATCTCAGCATAAACAAACCTCAAGCACTGATCATCGCCCCAACCCGCGAACTTGCCATCCAGGTGGCTGAAGCATTTCAGGCTTATGCTAAACACCTAAAAGGCTTTCACGTCGCGCCAATTTACGGTGGTCAAGACTACCAAATCCAACTGCGCGCCTTAAAACGCGGCATTCATGTCGTTGTTGGAACACCAGGCCGCGTGATGGATCATCTTCGTCGTGAAAAACTAGCCGTTGATGCATTAAAAATGGTTGTCTTAGACGAAGCTGATGAAATGCTCAAAATGGGTTTTATCGATGATGTCGAGTGGATACTTAGCCAAATTCCGCACACCCATCAAACCGCCCTATTTTCAGCAACCATGCCGGCTTCTATTCAAAAGATCTCCAAACGCTACCTCAAAGACGCCAAAAAAATTCAGATTAAAGCTACAAAAAATACGGTAGAAGCTATTGAGCAAGTATTTATGCGAGTAGCAAGAAACCAAAAATTAGATGTACTCACTCGCTTTCTTGAAGTCGAAGACGTTCAAGCTGCTATTATTTTTTCTCGTACGAAAAACGACTCAACTGAACTTGCAGAGAAATTGCAAGCACGTGGTTATGCCGCAGCTGCACTTAATGGCGACATGAACCAATCCTTACGTGAGAAAGTCATCGGCCGCATTAAAAGTGGCTCGCTCGATATTATCGTTGCAACTGATGTTGCCGCACGCGGCATCGATGTTGAACGCGTTAGCCATGTGATTAATTATGACATCCCTTACGATGCAGAATCCTATATCCACCGCATTGGTAGAACTGGTCGCGCTGGACGCAAAGGCAAAGCGTTATTGTTTGTAACGCCAAGAGAGCAACGTTTATTGAAAGACATTGAGCGCGCCATTCAAAAACCAATTGAACAAATCGACCCGCCTTCATTGCAAGAAATGAAGGAAAAACGCAGCAAAGAACTTGCTGATACAGTGATTGGCGTTATTGAAAACAATAAAAAACTTGGCACGTACCGAGACATGGTCAACAGCATTATCGAGCAAGGTGATTGCGACCCTAAAGATATTGCTGCAGCACTAGTGTACCTGCACCAAAAAGCCAACCCAATGCCGTCACAAGAAATAAGGGCGGTTGAAGCAGAGCCAGAGAATCGTAAAAGAAACCGGCCGTCACGATCCGGTGGTCGCCGATCATCAAATGCGAGAAGAGGTTCTGGCGAACAGTCTCGCGGACCTAAGAAAGGCGGCGCAGCGAAAGGCCCCAAAAAA
>JAJFJO010000296.1 GCA_021774015.1 Gammaproteobacteria bacterium | reverse complement strand
ATAGCGCACATTATTTTTTATCACATCCTAGCACAAAAGTTAGTGATAATAAGCAAATGTATAGTTATGAAATATCGCAGATAGATAATATACTAATCAATGAGCATACGGTATTTGGAAAATATACAATGCCGACTGACTCATTGCTGGAGATGATGTATAGTGCAGTGAGCTACTATTCAAACCATCTTCAACTTTGCTTTAGCCGGGTAACCATTATAAGCCCATTAATGCTTGTTGACGATGAGCGACGAAAAATATACCAAACGATTATGCCGCAGGGTGAAAATCTTCAAGTTGAGATAGGTGATGAACACACTAAACAAATTCATATTCGTGCGTCTGTTGAGCGACATAATGAACAGTTAGGTGTTTTTACTCAGCATCATTCGATAATGCAAGATAAAAATAGCAGGTATGTAAATTTTTCATATGCTAAAGACAACCCCTTGCAACTGGGTGAATTCTTTAGAAACATTGAGTCAATCCAAGTTAATCAAACAAGTGCTATAAGTAAGTTGCGGCTTTCAGCCGTCGCAAAACAATACCAAGGACGATTTTTGTTACATCCTGGAATTGTTGATGCTTTGTTAGGTGTTGTTGTTACACTTTGTCAAGAATTAGACCCTGTGACTATCGATCAAACATATATTCCAACGTACGCAGACAAAATTACAGTGTATGAAAAAATAGATGATGAAGAATACACAGTTTATGTTGAATCGATTAAGCAGCATACAGAATTTCAAAGTGTGAATGCTTATTTGATTGATCGTGATGATCGAGTGATTATTACTTTTGAGGGACTTGATGAGAAAAAAATCAGTGCTAACAAAATAGTGCCTACCAATCAAACGACTAGAGCTGCAATGATGTCAAAAAGTACAATAAAACAAACAAGTGGAAATCCACTAGAAGCGTCAGACGATTTGTTGTCTGAGCAGGTCAAAAAAATGATTGCCGAACAAGTTAGTGAAACACTAATGTTGTCTAACGGTATGTTTAGCGAGCATAAATCATTTATTGAGCAAGGTATGGATTCAGTGTTGGGCATGGAGTTGGTTAGTAAATTAAGTCGAATTTTCAATATTAACTTGAAAAGTACGGTCTTGTTTGAACAAACCACAACTATTGCTTTGACAGCGCATTTGTTGAGCGAATATGGAGATGTACTGCGTAAGCACTTTTCAATTTCTGACCAAGTGAGTGCTGAAGTAAGCCCTGAAGTTGAGACATTAGCACTTTCAACAAATAAGATACAATTAAAAAACTGGTCAACGACTGAGTCAACTCAATTGCCTGATGCAACTGTAAATGATCAAGACGCAAATAGGTTGGTGTTGTCGAATGATCAGGGATCAAATAAATTAGTATCGCGAGATATTGCTATTATTGGTATGGCAGGAAAATTTTCAGGTTCAGATAACCTTGATGAATTATGGGAGCATTTAAAATCCGAGAGCTATCTATTAGAAGATGTGCCATTAGATCATTGGGATTACCGTAGCCATTACCAACAAAACACTAGTACACCGGGTAAAATATATACCAAGTCAGGAGGTTTTATTCATGATATTGATAAATTTGATGCGGATTTTTTCAATATTTCTCCTCGAGAAGCGGAAAGTATGGACCCACAACTGCGATTATTATTGCAAACCGTATGGCATGGATTGGAAGATGCAGGCTATTCGGAAAAATGGCGTGGTAGTGCTACCGGAATTTATGTTGGTAGCTGCTTTAATGATTATCATGAAGTAAATTTAAAACAGCCAGAACTGATCGATTATATGTATATTGGCACAGGGAATGGCAACTCATCCCTAGCTAATCGGGTGGCGTATCATTTTGATTTAACTGGGCCTAGCATGATGCTCGATACAGCATGCTCATCATCATTGGTGGCTTTGCACTTAGCCTGTCAAGCGATCCGTCAAGGTGATTGTGAGCAAGCGATAGTGGGTGGTGTAAATTTAAGTTTAAGTTCAAGCAAGTATCAAAATTTTTGTGCGATGAAAGCCTTCTCAATGAGTGATAAACTAAACCCATTTGATGAAGCTGCAGATGGCTATTTGCCAGGCGAGGGTATTGTAGCATTAATTTTGAAACCACTTGATGCTGCGCTTGCTGATAATGATCAAATTCATGGCGTAATAAAGGGTTCCTTTGTTAATAGCGCAGGGAAATCGGCTGGACCAACCGTTCCTAATACAGAGCAAGAAGAAATGGTGATGGTTAAGGCATGGGAGGCTTCCGGAATACCTCCAGAGACTATTTCTTATATTGAAGCACATGGCACAGGGACAAAACTTGGTGACCCTTTAGAAGTGAATGCGATTAATCGTGCCTTTAAACGATTTACAGATAAACAACAGTTTTGTACGTTGGGTACTGTTAAGGCAACCATTGGTCATACGGAAGCGGCGGCAGGTTTAGCGGGTATTGTTAAGGTATTACTGCAAATGCGTCATGGTTTGATTCCTAGTTTGCCAAACTTGACCAAATTGAACAGTATGATTGATTTAAGCGAGGCCGCGTTACAAATTAATATGGAACCGATTCTATGGATAACCCCTGAGAATTGTCCACGCAGAGCAGGAGTTAGTTCGTTTGGTATGGGTGGAACTTATTCGCATGTAGTGCTGGAAGAAGCTCCTGAGCGTGTTATAACTGAGAAGCAGCTCGAAAAGTCGCCGCCTGATAATAAACCATATTATCTGCTAACCCTGTCAGCGAAGTCAGAAGCGTCACTAATCCAGAAGGTGAGTGACTTGTATCAATGGTTACTTGGCAAGGAGGGTTCATTAGCTCGGCTTTCTGCCATTAGTTATACTCTAAACACGTGTCGTAGCCATTTTGATTATCGTTGTGCGATGGTCGTGACATCACGAGAGGAATTGCAACGCATACTTGAGGAGCTACAAGTAAATCTTCATCAAAAGCAGGCTACGGTTTTTTATGGTAATGCTAGCAAGAAGAATGATGATGCAGTGATTTATGACAAAGTGTTAGAAGATTTAATTAAAGAGCTTGATACGGTTAATAATCAAGATAGCCAACATTATCAAAAAAATCTTAGTGCGTTAGCAAATCTTTATGTCAAGGGGTACGAGATTGATTGGGAACTGATATTCCAAGGAGATGAGAAACAAAAACTTTCATTGCCAACGTATCCATTTGCTAAGCAGCGATATTGGTATGGCGAGCACCAAAGAATGTCAACAAACCCAATAATAATACCCGAGCCTCAACCGATTAGGAGAGAAAGCGTACGACAGACAGCCAAGATGGCAATTCCATTGAAATTGAAGACAAGTGCTACCAGTGGGCCAGTACCAACTTTAAAAACCATGTCGGCAAGCGCACCTATATTGCCAGTAGCTTTACAAACAGCAAATATTGATGTCATCAGTGAAAAATTAGTGTCTATTCTCAGTGATATCTTATACCTTAAAAAAGAAAATATTTTGAAAGATAGTCCTTTTGCTAGTCATGGTATGGATTCTATCTTAAGTGTTGAGTTTATTAGACAGGTTAATGATACTTTTAATATTGAAATTAGCGCTCCAAAATTATATCGCTATCCGAGTATTCATCAATTAGCAGAATATTTGGAGCCACTTGTGTCAGCAAATTTAGCTAATGAGAGACCTGCCGAGGAACGAATGACGGAAGTGGTTTTAGAGACTAACACTAGGGTAGAGGATAGTCATTATGAAGCAGTAAGCAGCCATAATAGTGGCCGCCTAAACATTGATGCTGTCAGTGAAAAGTTGGTGTCTATTATTAGCAATCTAATATATCTTAAAAAAGAGGATATTGTGGAAGATAGTCCATTTGCTAATTTTGGCATGGATTCTATCCTAGCTGTTGAATTTATTAGGCATATCAATAATACTTTTAATGTAGAAATTGCAGCTCCAAAATTATATAGCTATCCAAGTATTCGTCAATTAGCAGAATATTTGGCGCCACTTATATCAGTAAATTTAGATAACGAAATGCCGATCTCCGAGAAAATCACTGCAACAGTTTTAGAGACTAACAGCAAAGTGGAGGGTCATTTTGAAAAAGTAGTAAAAGATAATGCTAGTTCTTCAATGGACAATGAAATAGCCATCGTTGGTATGTCATTGCGTGTGTCGAATGCAAATAATGTTGCTGAGTTTTGGGAAAATTTGCAGGCAGGAAAATCTGCAATTTCTGAAGTTGACTCATCACGATGGGATGTTACTAATCATTTCGATCCTGACTCCAGTAAAGCGAATAAAACCTATAGTAAATGGGGCGGATTTATTAAGGATATGGACGAATTTGACCCACTTTTTTTCAACATATCGCCAGCTGAAGCAAAACTTATGGATCCACAGCAGCGATTGTTTTTACAAGAATGCTGGCATGCACTGGAGGATGCAGGCTACTGGGCAAATAAACCGAAGCTCTGTGGTGTATACGTTGGTGTGATGAATAATGATTATCTTGAATTAATGAACCGTCATAGGCATTGTGAGGTTGGGGCTCAAGAGCTACTGGGGAATGCGAATTCTATTTTAGCCTCACGGATCGCTTATAACTTAAATTTGCAGGGGCCAGTAATGACGGTTGATACAGCCTGCTCTTCGTCTTTAGTAGCACTACACCAAGCTTGCAAGACGCTAGAAAACAAAGAAGCAGATGTAATGTTAGTGGGTGGCGTGACACTCTATTTATCAGAAAATTCTTACATTAAAATGAGTAAAGCTGGCATGTTGAGTCCAGAAGGCTTATGCAAGCCTTTTGATAACGATGCTGATGGCTTCGTGCCTGGAGAAGGGGCAGCTGTTGTTGTCTTGAAACGTTTGGCAGACGCCTTAGCTGATGGTGACAAAGTGTATGGGGTGATAAAAGGTAGTGGTGTTAATCAAGATGGTAAAAGTAATGGTATTACCGCGCCAAATGCTGCATCCCAGCAAACGTTATTGCAAACAATCTACCAGCG
>JAJFJO010000295.1 GCA_021774015.1 Gammaproteobacteria bacterium | reverse complement strand
AGCCTTGCAAATAATTAAGCGGAGATCCTATTTAAATAAAAAGCTCGCATCCATTAAGTCTCTAAATTTGAGGGTTTTATCTTCCATTTTCTTTAACTGAAAACCGATTATTTTCACGAGCGGTTTATTATCTACCTCTGGATGAATAAAATCACAGCGACTTCCGTACTTACAGCCTGCTAAAGTAAAAAAATTTTTGCATAAAACAGTCTTATGGTTAACAGATCGAATACGGGGTTGAAGCTCATGGTGGCTGTGTGCAAAATGACAATTCTTATAAGGGCACCTTAAATCGGCTTCAATATATCGACACATTTCCGTTTTAATAGTGTTCATTAAACTCCCTAAGTTTGTTTGGTTTTCGGATCCAAAATTGAGGGGTATCTTCAGTTAAGTCACTCATATTCGCAATGAAATGATAAAACTGTTGACTTAATTTTGCCCTTTTTAGTATAACTCGGTATGAAATTTTAAGGAAGAGTGGCAGAGTGGCCGATTGCGTCTGTCTTGAAAACAGAAGTCCTGCGAGGGACCGTGGGTTCGAATCCTACCTCTTCCGTTACATTAATTCTCTTTGAATTCTCCCAACAAGATGGCAATTATACTGTCTATTGTTGGGATTTTTTTATCTCAAATTTTATCAACTGTTTCCCAATCTTAAAACATCGCCACCCACCCCCATGATTATAGGTAAAATTTAATCAGAATTTTGAACGTAGGTTTACAAGGCTAAACAGCATCCTAATCTAAACAGTATTCTAATAATGCATTTGGCATATAAAATGAATGCATAGCACTCTATTTGACAATTAATTAATTGAGGTCTTATAATGAGTCTGTGAGAGGAGAGGAAAAAAAGGATTTAAAGGAGGTTTATCAATACTTTAGCTATTTTTTGTACCTTTTTCCGAAAGCAGAAGCATGGAGTCGCGGTCCATTTTTAAGTTGATTTTGGCCGTCATTACTGAATTGAGTACCTTAGGGTATGAATAGTATGGCCGCCGAAAGATGCTAAAAAGAAGCGTTGATTGTGTGCATTTGTTTTCGAAAAAGGTACTTGTAATTCATCAACTCAGTTGAGGAGGTTTTATGTATTATGCATTCAAAAGCTCTCTCTTTTCGGGGATTTTTTTGCTATTTTTGCTTCTTTTGCCGCTTGATTTGAATCTTTTAAATGCGGTAACTTCGACAACTGTAAACCAAGAGTTGATTGCATCAAGAACGCGTCGCTCTCATGATTCGTTTAACTGGCGTGCAACACGAGATCTTCCATATAACTACTCGCACAACGGACATCGCTATTATCCAGCGCGTAGCTATGGGTACGGCAATTATGGGACTCCCTATTACTACTCCTACGGTCAACCCTATAACTACAACTATTACAGCGCAGCTCCTTACGACGGGTATGGAAACTATTATTACACTCCGCAACGCTCTGGCGTTTCAGTCTATTTAGGAACTTAAAAGATATCCCGAAAAGGAATAAAGCAGCTTCTCTTGTCTTAAAGACATTGAAAGCTGCTTTTTTTATTTATACTTCAGCTTTCCTTAGCACCCGTAGACGGTTACCATTTATCAATTTTTTTTAGTTCCCAGTTGACTGGATGATAGGAAACCAATATGATTATAAATATACACTTTAAAAATAAAATTTAATTCAACGAGGATCTTCTGGGAGCAACCCCGCGAGCAGTCAATACTGTCAACTTGAAGCTCTTTCGGCTTTTCACCTCGCGCCATTTCCACAACCAAATAGACAGATTGAATTTCCAATGCCGTGGAAGCTGCAAAGAACTTTAAATGATCAGCATTGCGCGAACATGTAATGGAAAGCAGCTAAGCACGACTCCCTAGCCTTTGTTCAAGCTAAATAACTTTAAAAGCCACATTCTGTAATTAATCACGTTGAGAGATCTTATAGAGCTCGTTATGCGCTAGAGCAAATCTTTGATCAGCTGCTTTTTGGAAAAGTTCCAGTGCTTTTTCCAGATTCTTATCGACACCTTCCCCTTCCAAGTAGCAGAGGCCTAGTTGATATTGAGCTAAAGCTAATCCTTGATCGGCTGTTTTCTGCAAAAGTTCAGTCGCTTTTTTCAGATTCTTATCGACACCTTGACCTTTCAAGTAACAGAGGCCTAGTTGACATTGAGCTGAAGCTAATCCTTGATCAGCTGCTTTTTGGAAAAGTTGCACCACTTTTTCCAGATCCTTATCGACACCTAGACCTTTCCCGTAACAGAGGCCTAGTTGATATTGAGCTCGAGCAAATCCTTGATCGGCTGATTTCTGTAAAAGTTGCACCGCTTTTTCCAAATTCTTATCGACACCTCGACCACTGTAGTAACGCTTTCCTAGATCAAATAGAGACCGAAGGCTCTCAAATAAATAAGTATCAACGAATAATTTTGTAAAAGTTCGATCAATATTACCAGTCTGCTTCTCTAAAAATGAAAATTCTAGATCTTCCAAACTGTTGATGTAGTAAAAATAGGCTCATCACACAAATGAGTTCCTCACCGAGTGAGGTTGATCGATAGGCGTAGTTGGAATTAGTTGAAAAAAGAAGAGCAGACATTTATTAAATCTCTTTAACCAAAAGGAGATTAATACATGTCTGCTCTCTTTCTGTAT
>JAJFJO010000294.1 GCA_021774015.1 Gammaproteobacteria bacterium | reverse complement strand
GGAATCAGCGCAAGCTAAGCACTGAGCAAGTGATTCAGGCATTGGCACCTCGCCTAGAAAAAATTCCAGGTGTGATAGCAACGGCGTCTATTCCCAACGTTGTGGATTATGGTGAGCAGGGCAGTGATATTACTTTAAACTTCATGACGACAGGCTCGTATAAAGATTTGTTGAAACCGATAAATCGTTTAATGGCGACATTGAAAGATTACCCGGGATTGGTAAACGTGCGCTCCAACTTAAAATTTGATGATCAGCAATACTCCGTTACGATTAATCGTGATTTGGCGGCAGAGTTGGGTGTTAACATTCAAGATATTGCGGATACGATTAGCGCGATGATGAGTGGTAATCATTGGACCGATGTGCAGTCAGGGAGTCGCAGTTATGATGTGATTGTGCAAATGCGCAAACAGGATTTGAAAAATTTAAATGCGATTAAGCAGCTGTATGTGGCCGGCTCAGGTGCAGCGCCTACAACAACCACTGCATCGCTAAGTGCCGTTGCCTTAATGAGTTCGGCGACACCGGCAGCAGGCATGGTGCCATTATCAAGCTTGGTGACGTTGACACCAACGATAGGGCAGGGTTCATTGCATCATTTTAATCGCATGCGCTCTGGAACAATCACAGCATTAGTTGCACCAGGATATACAGAAAGTGAAGTTATCAAAAAAATTCAAAGTATATTACCTGCGGTGTCAAGTTCTGCAACACGTTATGCATTTTCTGGCAAGGCTGAGCAGTTTCTACAATCTTCAGGTAGTATGGCTGGTATTATGGTATTAGCATTTGTATTTATATATTTGGTGTTGTCTGCGCAGTTTGGTAGTTTTATTGACCCTTTAATCATTTTAATTGCTGTGCCCTTAAGTATTGTGGGTGCGTTATTTTTCTTGTGGGTGAGTGGCGGCACATTTAACTTGTATTCGCAGATTGGTTTGGTGACGTTGATGGGTATGATCAGTAAGCACGGTATTTTGATCACGCAGTTTATTAACGATTTACGTCATCAAGGTGTGGAGTTTACAGCAGCTATTGTTCAAGGTGCGAAGACACGTTTTCGTCCGGTGTTGATGACCACGGCAGCGATGGTGTTTGGTAGTTTACCATTAGTGCTAACGTCGGGTCCTGGCTCGGTTGGGCGGCATCAGATTGGCTGGGTGATCGTTGGTGGTTTGATTGTAGGTTCGTTTTTTTCTTTGATTGTCGTTCCAGTGGCGTATTCGTATATTAGTCGGAACCGTGCACGCTAGAGACTATGAAGGAGTGTCATATAAGACATGTTGTTCACCACGTCATCTAACGATATACTAACATTCTAAAAACTCATTATAAGGAAATAATGATGCTGCACTTCTTTGCGAAAACCATCAATGCCATTCTGAAAGTACTCGATTTTTTAACACCTGTCGGTGATTTAGCTGCCCGTGTTTGGGTTGCGTGGATATTTTTCAAGGCAGGTTTATTGAAAATAGGTAGCTGGCAATCAACGTTATTTTTATTTCAACACGAATTTAGTGTGCCTTTGTTAAACCCTTATGTGGCTGCAGTATTGGGTACTGGTGCGGAGATTATTTTACCCATATTGTTGGTTTTAGGTTTAGGCGGTCGCTTGAGTATACTTGTGTTTTTTATTTACAATGCTATTGCTGTGATGTCTTATCCTCACCTTTGGACACCTGATGGTGGGCAGGCACTTGCTCAGCATATTAACTGGGGTTTGCTGCTAGCACTGCTGATGTTCCACGGTCCTGGCAAATTATCGCTGGATTATTGGGTCAAGAAGAAATGGGGTAATTTCTGGCGGCATGAAGTTAAGATATAGCGTGATTGTTTCAAAAATCACTTATTCACTTGCCAGCAACAATATAATTTCGTTATATTGAACCTGTCTAGGCAGAACCTAGTGAATATGGATAGATATAAATATTAGGGAGAGTATAAATGAATAATAAAAAACTCGTTACACTAGCTATTGCTACGGCTGCAGGTGCCGGTATTGCAATGGCATCCACCAGTTCAATAGCAGCAGCTAATAGCAAGCTGGAAAAAGCCTATGGCATTGCTAAGGCTGCTAAAAATGATTGCGGTGGCAAAGGCACAGGACATACGTGCCAAGGCCAATCTAAAATCAACGGTGATGGTAATGATTGGATGTTATTGCCAAAAGGCTATTGTGCTAGAATTGTAGGCTGTCATCTAGAGCCAAAATGGAAACGCGATCAAAAAAGTTAGTCTGAATGTCCCAGCAAAACTGCATTAATCGAAGGCCACTCCAGGGTGTTGGAGTTGGCCTTCGTTCTTGTCATTATCAACATATTTTACAACACAAGCCCGATATTCCATGGTTTGAAATTCTTAGCGATAATTATTTGATGCCGAGTGGTCCGGAGCTGAGATATTTAGATGCGATTTGTGAAGAATACCCTGTGGTTATGCATGGTGTTGGTATGTCGATTGGCTCTACAGATGCTTTGGACAAAGAGTATTTGAAAAAAATCAAACAGCTTGCGCAGCGCACTAATGCAATTCATATTTCAGATCATTTGTGTTGGGTATCAGTTGATCAAACGCATTTACATGACTTGTTGCCCTTACCTTATACTGAAGAGGCAATTAATCATGTTGTCGACAGAATTAAACACATTCAAGATTATTTAGGCCAGCGTATTTTAATTGAAAATGTATCGAGCTATTTGGAATATAAGCACAGCGCCATGCCCGAATGGGAGTTTATTAATGCCATTGCAGAACAAGCCGATTGCTACATTGTATTGGATGTTAATAATATCTATGTCAGCGCGCACAACCATCAATTTAATTCAATTGATTATATTCAAGCAATTAATCCCGAGCGTGTGAAGCAATATCATTTGGCGGGGTTTAGTGACAGAGGCGACTACTTGTTTGATACGCATTCGGAAACCATACATCCTCCTGTGTGGGATTTATATGAAAAGACGCTTAATATTATTGGTGATGTTCCTACATTAATAGAGTGGGATGATCATATTCCACCGTTTGTTGAGTTAGAACAGCAGGTCGCAAAAGCACGTTTGTTAATGGATAGCGTCGTATGCATCTAAAAGAATTGCAGCACGCTTTTTTAACCGCCTATTATGACGCTGAGCAGCGCGATGATTTTTTGCAGTGTATTGTCAAAAAAGAAGCTCTTGATAACGAGCAACGTTTTAATATTTACTATGATGGTATTACGGCAGGGTTGGCGCGCGCCTTATCTGACACTTATCCGGTGTGCTCTCGTTTAGTCGGTGAAGAATTTTTCTTGCGTATGGCTTACGTATATGTCGAACAGACACCCTCTCGTTCTTCCAATTTAAATAATTATGGAGCATCTTTTTCTGACTTTGTGCAGCACTTTCCCCCTGTTACATCTTTACCTTATTTGGCGGATGTGTGTCGATTGGAGTGGGCATATCACAACGCTTATTATGCTGCGGATCATGTTGTAGGAGATTTTGCGAAGCTTGCCGAGTTATCAGAAGAAGAGCAAGGCGATATTATTTTTCACTTACCATCCAGTGCGAGCTTATGTGAATCGGCCTATCCTATCGATCAAATTTGGCAAATGGCTCAGGAGGGTAGTGAGCATGCTCAGGAGATTGATGCTAGCCAGGGTGGTGTGAGGCTAATGGTTTGGCGAAATGGGGTGGATGTGCGCATCTCGAAGCTCTCAGAGGATGAATGGGAAATGTTATCTCGAATGAGTTATAAAATGGAATTTAATCAATTGGTTGCTGAGGTAACTGTGTTCAACCCCAAGGCTGATCTGCTACAATTACTACCATCACTCATTAAGAAGAAGTGGGTGATTGGTTTTTCATTGGGGTAGGGTATGCGAATTGATGCACAATTTCAGCCAGCGTGGTGGCTTGCTAATCGGCATTTGCAATCATGCTTTACGTCTTGCTTTCCTTATCGCGCAAAGGTGTCTGTGCGTTGGGAAGAGCTGACTTTACCTGATGGCGATTTCACCGATTTAGTGTGGGCGGGTAAAATTACTTCTCCTATTGTTATTTTATTGCATGGCTTGGAAGGCTCGGTGAATTCTCACTATATCCAATTAATGATGGATACTTTGGTTGAGGATGGTTGGCAGGTTGTTTTAATGCACTACCGTGCTTGTAGTGGGCGTATTAATCGGCAATCACAAATGTATCATGGTGGTGATACTAAAGATTTAAATTATTTAATTGAAGTTTTGCAAGAGCGTCATCCAAACCTACCGATACATGCTGCTGGGTTTTCATTGGGCGGTAATATTTTACTGCATTATGTGGCGAATAATATTTCCGCGCCAATTAAATCTGTAGTCGTAGTGTCGGCACCCTATGAATTAGATAAATCTGCAGTGCAACTTTCGATGTTTTACCAGCGCATTATCCTGCGCTCTATGAAACGTAAGGTGACCAAAAAAATCAAACGTGGAATGGAGATGCCAATAACGCGAGCTGAGTTAAAGCATATTAAAAATCTGCGTGAATTTGATGATGCTGTGACCGCGCCTTTGTATGGGTATAAATCAGCAAAAGAATACTACGACGAAGTGAGCTCACGCCATTTACTAAAGAATATTCAACATCAAACATTAATCATTCATGCTTTGGATGATCCCTTCGTTCCTTATCAAACTGTGCCGAATAAAGATGAATTGTCACCGAGTATTACTTTAGAACTGTCCAAAGGTGGTGGCCATGTGGGGTTTATCTCGGGTGGCCCGGTTCCTGGCACGCATCATTACTGGCTCAAAGATCGTATTCGAGAGTTTTTGCGGGTGCAGAGTTATTAAGTCTAGAAAACGCCGAAGGTGCTTAGCCTGTCAAGACTGCTGTTCTCGTGTGAAGGTAAAAAACACAAATTAATCCGTCTTGTAAAATGCAGGCTCTTCCATGCATTATCCGCTCCTCTTGTCGATCCTCAGCTTGCGATCTCCAATGTTGTCGCAGATGATACCCGTCATCGCTGGTTGCATTTTGCTGCGACTCAGTGCCTTGAAACTTAATTGTGTATTTGTTTTTTCACAATTTCACTAGCATTGTATTTACAAAGCCTCAATGCGCTCGCAGTGTTCTTTTAATTTTTGCAGTGTCATTTCAGATTGTTGCAAACGTAGACGTTCTTTTTCAACAACATCCTCCGGTGCTTTGTTAACATAGTTGGGGTTTTGTAGTTTCTTCTCTGACTTTTCTTTCTCTTTGGTTAGTTTCATAATTTCTTTGGTGAGACGATCGATTTCACTATCTTTATCGATTATGCCGCTTAGTGGAATGTGGATTTCTAAATCACCAGCAACCGCATTTGCACTAGCCGGTAATTCACCACCGTTATGCCAGCTGGATTGTTCGATTTTAGTTAGAGTGCGAATATAAGGCTCGCAGTCTTGCCAGTTTTGTTTGTCTGCCTCATTGCCTTTGTGCAGAATAACGGAGATAGTTTTTGACGGTGGCAGGCCGAGTTCACTGCGTACATTACGAATAGCGCTGATCACTTCTTTTAACCAATCTATTTTTATTTGTGCATTTTCATCGATAACTTCAGCTGAAAATTCAGGATAGGGCTGAAGCATGATCGTGTTGCCCTTGATGCTTAATAAACGCGCGACGGTATGCCAAATTTCTTCGGTAATATAAGGCATGACAGGGTGCATTAATCGCAGCAAGGTTTCCAGCACTGAAAGCAGTGTGCGTCGTGTGCCTTGTAATTGCTCGGGTGTTGAGTTTGGATTGTTGAGTATGCACTTTGATAACTCTAAATACCAACCACAGTATTCATTCCAGGTAAATTCATACAGCGCTTGTGCAATTAAGTCGAAGCGGTATTGATTGAATGCGTCATTAACTGTTTTAATTGTCTGTTGTAAGCGATTTCGTATCCATAAATCAGCGAGACTGTATTCATCTTGCTTTGATTTTCCTAGTTCATGTTCTTCTGTGTTCATTAGAACATAGCGCGCTGCGTTCCATAGTTTATTACAAAAATTACGATAGCCTTCAGTGCGACCTAAATCAAAATTAATGTCGCGACCTGTTCCAGCCAGTGCGCAAAAGGTAAATCGAACCGCATCGGTTCCAAAGCTTGGGATGCCGTTGGGGTACTCTTCACGGGTGGTTTTTTCAATCGATGTTTGCATGTCGGGTTGCATTAAACCATTAACACGCTTTTCTACGAGAGCTTCGAGCTCAATACCATCAACAAGGTCAAGAGGATCCAACACATTGCCTTTTGATTTTGACATCTTCTGGCCATGGCTATCACGAATAAGCCCGTGTACATAAACCTGCTTAAAAGGAATGTCGCCCATGAGTTTGATACCCATCATAACCATGCGCGCTACCCAGAAAAAGATAATATCAAAACCGGTGACTAAGACACTGCCTGGATAAAATGTGTCGAGTTCCGGTGTTTTTTCTGGCCAACCTAGCGTGGCAAACGGCCAGAGAGAGGATGAAAACCACGTGTCTAATACATCTTCATCAGGGCGCAAACGTTCTTGCGCGCTTAAGTTGTAACGTTCGCGAACATCCTCTTCACTATGCCCAACATAGATATTGTCTTGATCGTCATACCACACAGGGATGCGGTGCCCCCACCAGAGTTGACGACTGATGCACCAGTCTTGAATATTATAGAGCCATTGCAAATAGGTTTTCTTCCAGTTAGCGGGGACAAATTCGACTTTGCCAGATTCGACGGCTTCG
>JAJFJO010000293.1 GCA_021774015.1 Gammaproteobacteria bacterium | reverse complement strand
AAAGGACCAAGACTGCCAGCACTTTGCACTTGACGCAATGGTAAACGATAACAATTATCAGGACTACTCCCATCACTTGGTGTTTGTGGCGTTCGTGGTGTTTGCCCACTAGAGGAAAGAACACTTCGGTCATCTGAATCGTCACCTTCTGAATCACTAGAACTACTAACATCTTTGGCATCACCCACCCCTAGCTCTTTTGCAGGAGCAACAACCGCCGGCGCACTTGCAGTTGCAGAGATTGCTGCTGTAGCCCCTGAATCAGGCACTTCCGGCGGAGTATTGACTTCAGGCGCGCTTGCACTAGCTGCACGAGGCGCTGGTGAGTTGGGGTGGTTATAAATCCTAGAGGCAACAAACTGAATATAATCTGGAAAGCCAGCTTGCGCAGGGTTTACTATTTCATCATCTAACCCTCCAAATTCACTCTTATATCGGGGCTTATACCCCCCTGATTGCGGTGTGAATTTGGATCCGTATTCTGAACCAGGGTAATAAAACAACACACCTGCATAACGCACAAATTTAGCATTAGCAGCATCCATCAAATGGCTATTCTGCCCTTCCACTCTTTTACTAACTCGTTGCTCCCCATCTAGCATAGTAACAAAACAATAATCCCCGAAAGGAAGCTCTTCAAATTTAGCAGCCGGTTGTTCCTCTAACATAGGATTTACCGTTGTCACATATAATTTTGCCGCATCTAAGCCACGCTCTATTATTTCCGCCGAGCTAGCCAGTCGCATATATGAAAAATTGTCATGTGGATTATCTGAGTCATAAGGAATGAACTTCCAATCACAGTTTTGCTCTAATCGTCCTAGCAAAAGAGCCTTTGCCTTATCATCTTCTTGCCTAATAACGGGGTGCTCTACACCATACTCCCTAGCTACTCGGGCTCTTTCTCGAATATCCTCGGCAGTTAACTCCCGCCGCTTTTTCTGTCCTTTTTGTTCTGGTGCTCCCTGCCCTGACTTATCTGATCGTGACATTACTCTACCTAGCTTAAATGAACTTATCGGACATATTCCGCAAGTTGGCACATTTTAGCACAACCAATATCACTTTTCATCGATATTTTTTCTATTTTAAATCATTAAGATAGGTCTGTAAGGCCCTGCAAGCAGAGATTTGCACAATGGAATCAATCTATCTTGCAGCGAAAGATAAATAAAAACTATCACTCATCACACACCTCAGCCCTGCATAAAAAATCGGCGTCCAGATCAATACACCAATCAGACTGTTGCGCAGAAAAGGCAACGCCATACTATAACATTCCATCAAACCCAAACCCGTTCTTGGGTACATACCCGAAAACAGCCAGGTTCCAACATTTGTCCACAGCCAAAAACCCAAACCAGATAATAGCGTCAGCAAGAAGGTTTTAACAAATGCTGGTTTTGCACCCAAACAACCACCCACAAAAACAATCGCTAAAAACCCGCTATAAGTAAACACCGTCCATGAACCCACTATCGGGTAGCCCATAAAGTAACCGACCAACACATCAGACACCAACATCGTTGCCACAATAAAAGCAATCGCAAAGCGCCGCATAAAAAAACCACCCGCCAATACACTCATCGCCGTTAAGGGGGTCTTATTCGTAATATGCGTAATCACACGACTCGCTACTGCAATAAAAACCCATAGTGTTAAAACCAGCACTAGCTTAAGGGAATTTTTTTGTCTGTTTTGCTCCATCACTGTCACCTCTTTATTATGCAATATAAAAACTACGAATCTATTGTTTATTTTTCCTATTGCGCGTTAGATAGGAAATAAATAACACAATAATTAAAATTGGAATCAATATTGGAAATGCGATTGGGAATAAAATAATAGCTAATGTTACCCAAATAACGGCAATGACAGTAATCACAATCACTGCAATTGCCGGCAAGAAGAAAAACAAAAGCACGCCGATACATAACGCAACGATGGTAGCCACCACTGCCATAAAAGCACCAACTGTTAACGCAATCGTAATGCCCAGCAGAGGAAATGCCAGATGGTACCCAATTACAAATACCAAAATAGCTACAATGGCAATAATCAGCGCACGCTTCATGCCACGATTATTCTTACCATCATTATCCGGGGGGCTGCTTTGAAAAGAGGGTTGTTGTAACTCGTTCATAGTGGGCAAACCTTACACAATTTTAGGTGGTTGTATTGTAGCATAGACGTAACAATTTTATCTTGTCTCTTATATGCGTTACAATGGTTCGTTTAAAATCATCACATTAATAAGTAAAGCAATGCTCAAGGAGCCAACTTAATGACCACTACTAGCCATTCAATCATTGTGCGTATGAAACTGCCGAAACAAGGCACAGCTCTACCCACCATCTTTAGCCACATTAACGAGCTAGGTGGCCAAGTCGGCGCTATTGATATTGTCAAAGTTGAAGATACCGATCTTATTCGTGACATTACCATAGACACCACTGATGAAGAGCACGCAGAGACTATTGTTGAATCATTAAAAAAAGTGGATGGTATCGCCATTAAATATGTGTCTGACCGCACATTTTTATTGCACTTGGGCGGGAAAATCAAAATTGAGAGCAAAATTCCTATTCAACACCGCGATGATTTATCAATGGCATACACCCCCGGTGTTGCACGAGTCTGTACCGCTATTGAAAAAGAACCCGAAAGAGCTTACAACTTAACGATCAAACATAACACGGTCGCTATCGTTACTGATGGCTCAGCTGTACTGGGCTTAGGTAATATTGGCTCGCTCGCCGCACTACCCGTTATGGAAGGCAAAGCAATGCTAATGAAAGAGTTTGCCAATGTTGATGCATTCCCAATTTGCCTCGACACACAAGATGATGACGAGATCATTCGCACCGTTAAAAACATCGCACCTTGTTTTGGCGCGATTAACCTTGAAGATATTGCCGCGCCACGCTGTTTTGAGATAGAAGCGAAATTAAAAAAATTACTTGATATCCCCGTATTTCACGATGACCAACACGGCACCGCTATCGTACTAACAGCTGCTTTTATTAACGCGCTTAAGTTTGTAAATAAAAAACCTGCAGATATTAAAGTGGTTTTTAATGGCGTCGGTGCTGCTGGTACAGCCTGTACTAATATGCTGATGCAACTCGGCGTAAAAAATATTATTGGCTGTGATCGCAAAGGCGCTATTTATGAAGGCCGTGATGACCTAAACAATGCAAAACTCGAATATGCAAAAACCACCAATCCCAACAAAGAAAAAGGCAGCCTACATGACGTGCTAAAAGGCGCCGATGCATTTGTTGGCGTGTCTGCTCCAAACATTTTAACGGCAGAACATATTAAAACCATGAATAAGGATGCCTTGGTTTTTGCCATGGCAAACCCAATACCAGAAATTATGCCAGAAGAAGCGCTCCCACACGTTGCTATCATGGCAACCGGGCGCAGTGACTTTCCTAACCAAATAAATAATCTATTAGCATTCCCAGGGATTTTTCGTGGTGCGCTCGACTGCCAGGCTAGTGATATCAATGCCGCAATGAACCTTGCAGCAGCGCAGGCCATTGCTAATATCGTAGAAGCTGATGCGTTATCTGCAGATTATATTGTACCGAGTGTTTTTAACACACGCGTGGTGCGCGAAGTAGCTAAAGCCGTTATCGCTGCCGCCAAAGAAACAGGTGTGGCGCGTAAATAGCGGCGCTCTCAGCAAGGTAGTAACCATTGAGGTGCTATGTCATCCTGGAATTTAGGCTTTCTTCACGAGCTTGCGAGTGTTAGAAAGTCTTAATATCCAGGATCCATCCCCTTTCAACACTCTGGATTCCGGATAACTCGCTCGCGCTCGTTTCCAGAATGACACGCATGAATAGTTACGCAAGGTAGCCAATCATTATGTAAATTTCGGAGTCCATCATCACATATTACCCTCACCAAGCCTGAACAAAACAACTAACAACCATCAACTACTCAACCAGAAACCGCTTTTCCTTCCAAGCACGGGCACCACCGTTCATTGAAATAACGTTGGTATAACCCATTTTCTGTAAATTATCTGCGGCTAACGCAGAGCGATAACCACCCCCACAATACAACCCGATCTTTTGGGATTTGTCAGGAATCGTGTTACTAATATCTCGCTCAATAACACCCTTACTTAAGTGAATCGCTTGCGGCAGATGGCCTGCCGCCCATTCACTCTCTTCTCGCACATCAATTAAAACAAATTTTTCATTACTATCTAACATCACATGCACGCTATCAACATCGGTTTCTTGTATGCGAGCGCGCGCATCCTCACAAATATTCACAAACTCAGGACTATGAGCCATAATACAATTCTCCTTATAACCTACAGTGCCTCTGCAAGATCACCTTTTTTCTCAAGCCAAGCACGACGATCTGCAGAACGTTTTTTAGCAAGCAACATATCCATTACCTGTGCAGATCCATCAGATCCACCATCAATTGTTAACTGCACAAGGCGGCGCGTATCTGGACTCATCGTCGTTTCACGCAATTGAATCGGATTCATCTCACCCAGTCCTTTAAAGCGTTGAATATTAATCTTTCCACGTTTATTTTCAGCCTCAAGACGATCTAACACTCCCTGCTTTTCTTGTTCATCTAATGCGTAAAATACTTCTTTGCCGATATCGATACGATACAACGGTGGCATCGCAACATACACATGACCTTGTTCAACCAATGGGCGAAAGTGACGTAAAAATAAGGCGCACAATAATGTCGCGATGTGATTACCATCCGAGTCTGCATCCGCCAAGATGCACACCTTGCCATAACGTAAGCCTTCAATATTATCTGAACCTGGGTCAACACCTAATGCAACTGCAATATCATGCACCTCGCTCGACGCTAATACTTGTTCCGATTCTACTTCCCACGTATTTAAAATCTTTCCGCGCAACGGCATCACTGCTTGAAAATTTCGATCACGCGCTTGTTTTGCAGATCCACCAGCAGAATCCCCTTCCACCAAAAATATTTCACATTGATCTAAATCTTGCATCACACAATCTGCCAGCTTACCCGGCAATGCTGGACCTGATGTTATTTTTTTACGCGCGACTTTTTTACTCATGCGCAAACGCTTTTGCGCATTACTAATGGTGAGTTGCGCCAGCTCTTTACCTAATTGCACGTGATGGTTCAACCACAAACTAAACTCATCTTTCACCACACCCGATACAAACACCGCACACTGGCGAGAACTTAAACGCTCTTTCGTTTGGCCCGCAAATTGTGGGTCGCGAATTTTTACTGATAATACATAATTACACTGCTCCCACAGATCATCCGCTGTTAATTTAACACCGCGTGGTAATAACTTATGAATATCACAAAATTCTCGCATCGCTTCAATCAAGCCCGTGCGCAAACCATTAACATGCGTACCACCTTGTGCGGTTGGAATTAAATTAACATAACTCTCCGCAATACCATCACCACCTTCCGGCAACCAAGTAATCGCCCAATCGACTTTTTCAGACTCAGAACTGTAACTGCCCAGCAAGGGCTCTTCAGGCAATCTCGCAAACGATGCAACATTTTCCATTAAATAATCACGCAGACCATCTTCAAAATACCACGATTCTGTGTTGCCCGTTTTTTCATCCAAGAAATTAATGCGCAAACCTGGGCACAACACGGCTTTGGCACGCAGGTTAGATAACAAAGCAGGTACTGAAAACTTAACCGTATCAAAATACTGCGCATCCGGCCAAAATCGAATCGTCGTACCCGTTTCACGTTTACCACACTCGCCAACCACTTTTAATTTACTTTTCTTGTCGCCACCCGCAAATTCCATCGCATACACTTTACCATCTTTTTTAATGTGCACGGTTAAACGCGAAGA
>JAJFJO010000292.1 GCA_021774015.1 Gammaproteobacteria bacterium | reverse complement strand
CGATCCCTGTCTTCGCGTGAAAATCCCAAACCGGCTGATAAATGTTTGCGCACCAGATCACCATCTAACATAGTGGCTCTGCGGCCGGTTAGCTCCAGCAATCGTGTTTCTACAATATTGGCCAGGGTCGATTTACCTGATCCCGAAAGCCCGGTGAAAAACAGGGTAAAGCCCTGCTTTTCCAGGGGAGGGTGGGCAATTCTGAGTTCATCGGCAACACCGGGAAGCGTAAACCAGGATGGGATCGGACTTCCGGCATTCAGCAGCTTTCTCAAATCGGTGCCGGAAAGGCGCTCGGGTTTATCATCGGGTTCTATTTCATTAACCGAAATATAGCGCGCCTGTTTTTTGCTGAATACCATTTCATCAAATGACAGAATGTCAATTCCGGCATCCTTCTGATGTGAAATGGCATAATCCCGTGCCGCATCAGGGTCATAAAACGGTTTTCCGGACGAATCATTACCCGGCCCCGCATGATCACGACCAACAATAAAATGGGTGCAGCCGTAGTTTTTTCGTATCAATGCATGCCAGAGTGCCTCACGCGGACCGCCCATACGCATGGCAAGAGGCAACAGTGATATAGTAGCCGATCCCGGCCTGTAACTTGCCAAAGCGCGATTATAACATTTTACGCGTGTGTGATGATCGATATCGCCTGGTTTGGTCATGCCAACGACAGGATGGATCAACAGATGCCCGTCGATCTGATCAATCGCACGCAACGTCAATTCCTGATGCGCCCTATGCAGGGGATTTCTGGTCTGAAAAGCAACAACACGCTGCCAGTTATTCTGTTCAAATAGCGCACGCACCTGATTGGGGGTGTGGCGAATATCCTTATAATCATGATGAACCGGCAATTCGATGCCCAGCAACCTGCCGCCGATATATTTCGGGCCTGCCTGGTTCAGAAGATAATCCACACCTGGATGGGCCTTGTCAGTTGTTCCAAAGACATGTTCGGCCTCATGCGCTTTATCCGGCTGCCAGATATCTTCAATATCCAGTAAAGCAATAACCAGGCCTTCAGGATCACGAAGAACAATCCTCTCACCGGATTCAATCGATTTTGAAAATTCCTCATCCACATCCAGGTTAATTGGCATCGGCCATAACTGACCATCAGCAAGCTGGCTATCGGTGACAACTGCCTCATAGTCTTTTCGGTTCATAAAACCTGAAAGGGGGGAAAAGGCACCATTCAGCAATAATTCAATATCACAAATCTGCCGGTGGGACAGGTCCCAGGATTTGAGATGAACCGCATCTTTCAGTAATTGCTGTCGCTCATCATCAGACACAATGAGTTCGTTGATTTTTTTATAAACCATGTTGGAATTCCTGTATTTTGGGTTGGATAAATCGAGGAAGTTAGAGTCGACTGTCAGCCGGCTTGTTGTTGGATCTCGGCATTGTTTTCTGTTAAGTCACCAGCGATGAAATGAATACCGCACTCTGTTTTTTCGGTTCCCCGCCAACGCCCGGCACGTGCCGGTTCATTTTCAGAATCAGGTGATGTACAAGGTGCACAGCCGATGCTGGAATAGCCTTCAGCGACAAGCGGATGCATCGGCAATTTGTAGCGCGTAATATAGGCCTCAATCTGGTCTTGCGACCAGTCAGCCAGTGGGTTGATCTTGATCCGGCCATCGGAATTCTCGAAAAGTTTCAACGATTCGCGTATTCCACCCTGAAATTTTTTTCTGCCGCTGATCCAGGCATCAAATTTTTCAAGTTCATTCGACAAAGGCACAATTTTTCGAAAATCACAGCATGCACTATTATCTTTTTGCCACAAATCACCCTTTGCATCACGTTTCGAAATTTCAGAAATATCGGGTTTTACAACGGTCACATTGGCAAGTTCCAGAGCTGACGCCAGTTTTTTCTGAAATTCAAGCGTCTGTTGGAAAAGTTTGCCCGTATCAATGAACAAAACATCAGTGCGAGGAGCAACTTTTGCAACCAGGTGCAAAAGTACCGATGATTGCGCTCCAAATGATGATACCAGCGCAACCTTGCCGATGCTCTTATTATGCAGGATAAAATTCAGCAGTTCTTCAGTCGGCCGGTCTGAAAATCTGTCATTTAGTCTGGCGACTTCATTTTCAATTGCGCCATTATTGCCAATCTGATGAATTGGGTTTTTTTTTGCCATCTGGACAGGCTGTCCAATTTCGTCATGATATCTGTAAGTCAGCGGCGCATCATTTAATGCCTCCTGCCACTGTTCGACAGGCTGGCGCTTCAAATGAATATCGTCAATCAGAACGCCATCAATTCCACATTGCATTGCATAGGCATACTGATCGGCAATCAGGTTGCCCATGCCCCAGATTTCTCCCTGATAGCCAAGAGAATGGCGCAGACGATAGGCAATGGAAAACCCGCGCCCATCTGCAAAAGATGAAAATTCTACAACAATCAGATCAAGTTCAGAAAGGTAGGGAACCAGTTCATCCAATTGATTATCAGAAACAATCCGGACCCCGGTTTTTGCTTTTGCAATCTGCCCCATGCTGATGTTGAATAAAGCATCAAAAGTAATAATCTGACTCACTTTTGAACCGGAAAAATCAAATTCCTCTGCAAATTGCCATTCTAACGGTTGAACACAGCCATTTTTAATCAGCTTCATAAAGAACCTCCTTGAATGGACCAGCACCTGTTCGCCGGTAAGTATCAGTAAACATTTCACCGTCTGCACGTTGTTCCAGATATTTTTCAATGATCCGCTCAACCGCATCTACAATATCGTCTTTGGAGAAGCCGCGACCGGTTATTTTTCCGATTGAAGCAGACAGGCTGTCATCGCCACCCAGCACAATCTGGTAATATTCCTTACCGTTTTTTTCCAGTCCCAATATACCGATTTGGCCGATATGGTGATGGCCACAGGCATTGATACATCCGGAAATCTTGATCGACAAAGGGCCAATTTTTTCCTGTAATTCAACATTTTCAAAGCGTTTTGAAATTTGCTGGGCAATCGGAATGGATCTGGCGGTAGCCAATGAACAATAATCCATACCGGGGCATGAGACGATATCAGTGACAAGGCCGATATTGGCTTCTGCAAGCCCATAAATATACAAAATTCGCCATAATTCGCTAAGATCATCTTTTTTGACATGCGGTAAAACAATGTTCTGGTTTTTGGTCACACGAATTTCATTGAGCGAAAAACGCTCGGCAAGATCTGCCAGCATGTGCATCTGTTTGGCAGTTGCGTCACCCGCCACGCCGCCGATTGGCTTTAGCGAAACATTGACGATCGCATAGCCATCCACTTTATGTTCAACAATGTTGTTTTCAACCCAACGTGAAAACGCCGCATCCTTGTTTCTTGATACATTCAGTTTGGTGGATATTCTTGGTAATTTTTCATAGGCTGGTGCGATAAATGCCTGTTCAATTTTGGTTAATCTTGCAGACGTGACCGGTGCATTGGCGTGGGTTTTTTTAAATTCAGCTTCCACTTCCTCCCGCAAAGCATCAATACCCAGTTCCAGGGTCAGAATTTTAATACGTGCCTTATATTTGTTATCTCTGCGCCCGTATAAATTATAGACCCTCAAAGTTGCTTCCAGATAGGCAAGCAGTTCGCTTTTAGGCAGAAATTCGCGGAGTACCACGCCAACCAATGGTGTACGCCCCAGTCCGCCTCCAACAAATACCCTGTATCCCGGGAAGCGGTTTTCGTCTTCCACCAGCTGAATACCGATATCATGCACCCGTATCGCAGCACGGTCATTTTCAGCGCCACTCACCGCCAGCTTGAATTTGCGGGGAAGAAAGGCAAATTCAGGATGCAGGCTTGACCATTGGCGGAT
>JAJFJO010000291.1 GCA_021774015.1 Gammaproteobacteria bacterium | reverse complement strand
TCAAATTTATCTGACAATACAAACCCACGTCTTCTCCTCAATTGATCACAAGTTCCATCAGACACAACTGGGTACTTATCAAAAGCGACTCTATAATGCTTTGATAAGTCCTGTTGAACAACATCAAGCAAATCAAGACCTTTAATTTTAGCAGTAGCTGGATTTTTTCTTAAGCGATAAATTGCACTTTGTAGTGCACTTAAACGATCAAAAAGTTCATCAATAACCTCTGCAGGAAAAGGAATGCCGAGTAAACTCAAGGATTTTTTTTCATTACGTAAAAATGTATGATTAAAATGTCGTTCAGCATCACTTTCATCTGAAAACAACGAATGATAAACATTCTCCTCGATTGCTAAATCCTTTAACCACGCTGTTAAAAGGCTTTCTGCATCAAGCTCCAAGAATGCATTTAATATTTCATCGTGTAAAGGCTCTTTCATTTGATCAAGGCATAAAATATCACTTTTAACTAGAAGCTTTTCTTTAATATGCATTATGCCTTTTAACTTCCCCATTACTTTGAAAAAAGCACGCTCGTTATCAATTGCTATAAGTCCATATTTGTTGCTAGATAGTTTTACCAAGTAATAATCACCACCTTTGTCATCCTCTGGATTGATCATTAAAACCCGCAACAATGTCTGTGTAAAATGACGCATACTGATATTATTTATAGACTCTGGGTGTGGAGACACAGCATCTCCTACTCCAAGTGCAGTTTCAATATCTAAATGATTTTCAGGTATTTCGCTAATCCAATCATTCATTTGTGCTTGTGTGTAAGCATCCCAACTAAATTGAACCACCAACCCATGTAAATTACCTTTCTCATCGTCGCTTATAATTTTTGCCACTTGATTCATGGGGGTTGCAAATCCACCTAGTCGACGCTCTAAAAGAGTCACAGCATATTCTGTTCCTGCTCGTTCTGGGCATATTTTTAACCAAAAGCGTTGATGATTGTCTGCTACAGGCGATTCAAAAGAGTATACATAATGTCGGCCTTCAATTTGGCTTTGTATTGCTCTAAAATTATCTAGTTTTGTATCAAAGATCTTTGAATATATCGACGGATGTAAATAATATTTACTACATGCCGTTCTTTCTTGATTTGGAAGAAGGATGGCATACTTTGATTTTTCATCATCAGGTAGCTCATCAACAAACAACGTTGCAAATCCATCCTGCCACACGCTTAATTCATGCGTCATCTTTGGCTTCCAACCATCAGAATGTCCATTTTTTGCGAATTTCGAAAGCAATTTAGCTTTCAATGCAGCAGCCATAACGCTGTCATCAACAATATTCAATCGTAACCTGAGTTGTTCCATATATTGTAATTGTTGTGATTTCGGAATACATCTAAAAATCATCATATGTTTTTCAAAATCCGCTTGAATAAACACCATAAAATCAACCATAGCATCAACATCAATCATTGATTCAGAGTCTCTGATACCTTCAGTTGCATTTGAAGATGTAGCTACGGGTGTTGATTTACATGCACTAAATACTAAATCAATCACATCTATGGACTGGATTTCTATGGTACTTTCTAGTTGGTCATACAGATGTGATACCAGTACCCTTAGCATAAGGCTATAGGCGTTGATAAAACCAAGTTCAATATCTGTTAAGACGATTGGGACATTCGACTCTGCTTTTCTATCCTGATAGTGCCAATAGTGTCCTGCATCATTAATACCCCTGGCTTCCATATTTGTAGTGTGAGCCTTATACTTTAGTTGCCATATAAATTTGTGGCAATTCTGTAAATTTTTAACTGTTGATTCTGTAAACAAATTTGTGCTTTTTTTCGGCATACCTGACAATAAATCTATTGATGATTTTTGTTCATTAACAGCAGGCTCTACACTTTCATCTACCTCTTGTTTACCAGAACCACAGTCAAGATTAGACAGCGCCTGCAAAATACCTTCAACATCATACTGGCCATACTGAGCATCTGTAACTAATGCTGTAGTTTTAGTCACTGATCCTGAAACTTCTTCTAAGCTTTTGACACTCTGTTTAACATGTATCCCGTAGCGTACAGCTAAACATAAACAAAAACGGATAAATGGCGTGGCCAAGTCATGTTTAATATTTAAAATAGATTTTTTAGATAATAGTAATGTCGGTTTTGGTAAAATAGTTGTTATAGTCTCATGTTGATGGGGCAAGCTGTGCTTAATAAAGAACCGCCGTTGTGCTGCATTTAACTGCATGGGTATATTTTGCATGGATTGTGCTTGATCGACCTCCAAATCATAGTGATGCTGACTTGTATATAACTTTTCAAAATAATGATGCTCTTCACTCGCTGCTAGTTCATCCCTCGATATTGAGATGTCACTTTGTTTGGTTTGGCACAATCGTTGCTGTTTTGATATAAAATCTACAGCACTAATGGGCCTAACATTACTTTCAATGTAATGTCCAAACGGTACAAAAATTTGATTGTTTTCAAAATACGGTCGTATTCCATCCAACATAGCATTAATAGCATATCGTAAGGTATTTAAAAACACTCTAAAATATACATGATCAACATAGTTAGGATTCGCCACCACAAATGCTATATCTAAATCAGACCATGGTCCCCAAGCTTCATAAGCCCATGACCCTCCAATATAAATGCTAAATTCGCATGGAGCTTCACCAAAGAAATTTTCTAATGATTGAAGTAATGGCTGAAGAATATTTTGATTGTAAGCCGTTTTATATTTTTTAAAACGGTGGTATGGTTGATCATCAAGGGGTATTTCTGTCCTACAAAATTCTGCATTTAAGTTCATTTGTGTTTTCTTGAAATTGGACCAGGAAATCCATTCTGATGGCATGTCTCGATCAGGACTATTATGAGCATTTAAAATTTCTATATAGCGCTTTTTTTCTGATACAAGTCTTTCAGGGTCATTCACAGTATCAATTCTTAACAACTTAAGTGTTAGTTGTTTTAATGTGTTAATCTCATCATATAACGCAGCATCAATAGGTTTAGCATTAAGCATCAATAATAAATGACGCTGCATCAGTAACATAATACGCCAGGGTCCTCGAGGAATGGTCTCCTCATTGATTGGAGGTTGATACCAGGGATGTTTATCAGAAAACCAAGCTTTACAACTTTCCCCCAATTCATCATAGATAAAGCCAACAATACTGCGTGCCATTAAATTATCAATATGGGTAGCTACTTGTTTCCTAATGTTATCTAATTCAGCACCCTGCTCATAGTAACAGCTGTACCACCATTGTGACCAATGCATACCAAGCTCCATATAATTGATTTTAATTAGGCAACGATTCACGGCATTAACAAATTTTACTGGTACTATTTGATGATTTAGCTCCACTGTCCTTGGACAATGAGTAAACAAATCTTGAATTATACCTCTGGCTGCTTCGGACAAGGTATTGTCAACACTGTCTAAGTTGGCTATTCTTTCAAAAATCTTACTGAGATGATTAAAAAAATTAGAATTTGATTCACTAAAAACATACTCCTCCATATAATTAATACACAGTGCAAATGATGCTGTAAGCGCATGGCTAGCAGTCTGACAACTTGAGCTATTGGAAAAATCAGATTCTAAGAATATACTAACTGTATTTTTAAAATCTGTTAGAGCAAGTTCAGCTTGTGATGACAGCTTTAAATCAGGCTTTGCCTGCATATTATGAGTTTCGGTTGATTGTAGACTCGATCCATTATCATCTGAGGAATTTCTGTGTATAACTTCTTCTGATTTTTTTTGATCCATAGGTTTATTCTGTTTTAGCACAGGAACAAAATGTCTCTTTGCTACAGCTATCGTCACAAAATCTGTATTTATTTCATCTATTTCAATACTTTTACTCCCATCAGCATTGATTTGATTAATCCCCCAAATGCGTTTTCTAGTTTCTTGATCTATTAACCAGCCCCCTATCTGTTCATTTTCATGAAACTCAATAATATTAATACCTTCAAGCCCTAGCACTCGACATAACATAACCCCTTCAATAGAAGGACGACCCCAGATAGCATCACCTTTTATTCCAAGTGCTTTATATTCTGTTTGAGTATATTGTATTAACAGGTATCCATCATCTGTCTTATCAATGCCACCATAATCAGTAACAAGTAATTTTTGTGCATCAGTTTTATGATCTAGATAATATTTATGGCAGAGCATGCGGAGAGTTTTTGATGTATGCTGCATAGAGGTTGAAGCATTCAAACCAGTGGCAAAGGCATCAAAAAAACAATCACCATTGTCATACGCCGCACCTAGAACCAT
>JAJFJO010000030.1 GCA_021774015.1 Gammaproteobacteria bacterium | reverse complement strand
TATCTAAACCATCTAACTTCAATGAATACCCATGCCGACCACGATACGATATACCCGTATTATACACACCAATACTGCTTGTCTTGCCGTTCACTCTATCTGAAAAATACCGAGACAATAATGTTCCTGACTTAATGCCATGAGAAACATAGGTATGAAATAATAATTTATTGTTCATCAAATCAAACACCCAAAATCGTTTTTGATTTGATGGCAAAGAATAGTCGATAACGGTTAGAATATTATTGTGTTTAACATGATGCTGTTTAGCGCAGCGTAATGCCGTCACTGCTTTGTTCATAACACCTATGCTAATTGGATTATCCCCCCTAAGCAGCAAGGCTTTAATTTTATGTAATGGCATCATGGGTGTGCCAACTGTAATATGATAATGACTATCGGTTGGGGACTTTGCCAGCGGCGTTAAAGGTGGCACAGCTTGCACCAGCAATGGCACCATGAGAATAACGATGAGTGTCAGCAGTTTGATCATAGTCATTAATATAGCGCACAATCCCTAAAATGCAGTAGTTTTGAAATAACTCACATGCTCGAATCGGAACCACGCACGCCAGTAAGCGCTAACGAAAAACCAGGCACACTCTCGCCTCGGAACCACGCACGCCAGTAAGCGCCAACTAAAACCAAGCACACTCTCGCCCCGGAACCGCGCACGCCAGTAAGTGCCTCATGAAAATCATTCTAATTCTTCAAAAATCATTTTCGGATCATAGTTTTTCTCATCATAAAAAAGACCCATCACCTTTCCTTGATCTTCCACAACATAACGCATAGCAGCATTAATAAATTTTGAACCCCAAAGATAGCGCGTACTACCATGCCTAGACCAACGTTTTACTTTACCATGATCAATATCACTCTCATTTAATGCACGAGAAGCATAGGCTTTTATTTTATTGAGTATTCGTTCTGCTTTTTCATTACTCCAGAGCACAACATGAACATGATTAGTTCTAACATGAGCGGCATAAAGATGCCAATCAAAAACAGAGCAGGTTTTTATTATCGAGCTCAAAACTATTTTTCTATGGAAATGTGTTTTTAACAAGTAAGGTGCTTGCTTAAGACTACCCTCTTTTGCTTTCTCAAGAGTTTTACTTGCTTCAGGATAATCCGTTCCAAAAACATTGTGAAACCTATCTACAGCACCTTTACTGCCGTGAAATTTAGAACCATACGTTCTAAATGTAAGAAAATAAGCTGATGGTGTTTTTTGATCTGAGTCGTTCATTGGTTAATTATAAAAAAATAGTACCTGTTATCAATACCGTGTTTTTTACTATAGTAGTAAAAAACGTGCTTTTAACAAGTGCGATTTTCTAAATCGCTTACTAGCGTGCGCGGTTCTGAATCAAGAGTGTGCTTGGTTCTAATTAGCGCTTACTAGCGTGCGCGGTTCCGAGTCGAGAGTGTGCCTGATTCTAGTTGGCGCTTACTGGCGTGCGCGATTCCGAGTCGAGAGTGTGCCTGATTCTAGTTAACACTTACTGGCGTGCGCGGTTCCGGGGCAAGAATGTGCCTGACTCTAGTTAGCGCACAATCCGTAAAATGCAGGATGGGTTATGGGTATTGATGCTTCCGATATAGCTATGAAACTATGACATCTATGGAGAAGAAGGCCGCGCAGATGCAGAATCTTTGCCTTCATCAGCAGCTGTAGCAGCACCTCTCTCTTCAGCAGCATCAGGGGTGTCTGCAGAGATACCTATTTTAAGATCAAACCATGTATTAGCTGCATGTAGGACATATTTATATAGTTGAGCTAATTGCTCTTCAGGAACCTTATCCGGGATCTCCACAGGTGGTAATATCGAACACTCCCTCCTCCAGTTTTCCCCCAAACCGTCCTGATCACCTGAAAATAAAGTATCGGCAAAAAATCCATCACCAGAAAACTTAAAAAAATCGGGTCGACTTTCTGCGCAATGGTGCAACCATAAATTAAGAATTCTTACTTCATCTTTGATCAAGGCATTAAGCCCACTCAACCCAGACGAACCAGACGCAGAACTACCAGGATACTTATAGTCATAGGGCGCAAAAGATTTAATTTCATCTTGAAACAATCGCGCATAGCTAACAGCATCTCCTGGACGCATAGGTAAACGATCCGAACCTGTTAACACTTGCTTCCAAGTTAAATGCCCACCCTCAATTAAATCCAAAAGCATAAAATGAACCACCAACGAGGCTGGATTACGCACAACTTCACAGCCAAATAACAAATAAGCAAAGTCAGATAGAACACTTAATACATCATCTTTATGTACAAGTCGTAGCACATCCTGCAACTTCTGCTCTCCAATATATAAATCTTCAAATTTAACAATATTACGAAGCCAAGTAGCAAGGTCCTTATCTGATATAGTGCGTCCATAACTTTCCATGAAAAAAGTTTTGAGGACGTTTAAGCGTTTAAGAATTTTCTCGTAGGTTCCCCCATCATCCACATGATCCTGGCGACCAGCCTCTACACCAGCCCGAATACCTTGCGTCTCTTTAGCTTCAAACCCCAGCCGAAACTGCCAAAGACGATGCACACTCCTTATGTCACTATCCTTGCCAATAAATAATTTTCTCCGCAACGCATTCTGTTTAAAGTTTTTGGATGCGCGTATCTCATCACGATTAGAAAGCCTTACATTAGCAAGAAAAGAAATTAAATTATTTGAAGTAAACGTATATTGTGGTGGAAGTGTAGCTCTCAACCCAGCCAAAAATTCATCGCGCTCTTCCAGAAGAGAATCAGAAAAGGCCTTCTTAAACTCTTTTTGCAAATCAGCGAAAAATCGTTCATCGCTTAAAGCAAGAAAATCCTTTAAATCTTCGCAACCCTCTTTGTTGCTTTGATCCCACGCCTCAGATTCTGAACCCACCCCTGAAGAATCTATTGACATCAAATCTTGTATGTAAGCAATCACAATGTCATTCAGATCGTTTGAACTATACTTATGATTCCCTATTTTTGAATTGATGAATTTGTTTGAAAGTGCACCTTGCATTGTGGCAGTAAGTTTTTTATATGGTGATGCATGCTCAGCTGGCAATGGCGTGCCTTTTTTAGGTGTTTTCGTGTCTGAATAATCCCAAGTTCCATCAAACCATGAATCTCCAGATAATGAATATCCTATCATATAAAGCTGGTACTGACCTTGAGCTATCGCAGCACTCCTTAAACTTCTTCTTAGCCCATCATAATTATCATCCGATAACTCACTAATACCTTTTGGCTCACGGAGAAAAAAGCTTGAGAGCTCTGGAAGCAATGCTTCCTTATGCAGATAATTCAAAAAATCATCAGTCTCTCTTCTTCCTAAAACACGACCTAATCTGTCCGCAACAGCATCACGACTCTTCCCCAGAAAATCTCTATAAAAACAACGATCATTCAAAAATCGATCTACAAATTCATTTAATTTTTCATTTTTACACAATGTAACCATAACAAGTTCTACGATACAATTAACAGTAACATTGCTTGGTTTATGTAACAACTCCCTATATACATCACACTCTTCATAACATTTTATGATTTGCTTTGATATAACAGTCTTAATGCTTTGCTCTAAAATATGAAGAATCCATTTTTTTATCTCCACATCAAAATCTTGCTTGATACTTAACTGCTCTTCTTTTTTAGGATAATACGTTTTGCTCACAACAGAAGAATAAAGTAACTGAACACCCACAGCATGCAGTATAAAAGCATACGCCACCAAACTTTCACCATTTGGAGCGGGGTGTGTGATTTTTTTGGCCGAAGAACAGAATGTTCGATATTTATCACCAAACTTAAACCCTTGCATACTCTGAGAAACTACATCTTCATCAGAAGAATCATCAAAATGTTTCTTTACTCGTTGTTTTTGCCGCTGTAGTAGTTCTTCCTCTTCTGCACAGAAAGCTTCAGGCAGCTCATCAGATTCAGCGTCTGAAATTCGACACTCTGGTGGAATATTATCATCAAACAATCTTCTTCTTGGATTCCCAACTTCGCCTGGTGGGCTACCAGGCGGAGTTTTTGCCGCACCTGCATATCCTTCATCAGAATTATCATCAAAGATTGATGCATCAAAACCAGAACTTCCAGATGGCGGCTCACCATCACTCGAACTAAAGCTAGGCGGCGTAGGATCAGAAAAAGATTCCAAAAAAAAT
>JAJFJO010000290.1 GCA_021774015.1 Gammaproteobacteria bacterium | reverse complement strand
AGTCAAATATCATTATCTTCTTTGCCTGGGTGGTCAGCGATTCAAGGTTTGCAATTTGAGAACCTTGTTTTAAATAATCGAAGGCTGGTTAAGAATAATTTACATATTAGGCTCGAAGACATTGTTTATGATAATCCTTATTGCCAAACAAAAACAAGTGCGCATCGGGGGTGCCAGGTAGATTATATGATTCAAACAACACATAATAATCTCTATGTTTGTGAGATTAAATTTTCTAAAAGCAAGGTGTCGTCTGCGGTGATTGATGAGATGAAGCAAAAAATTGAAGCATTAGATGTGCCTAGAAACATGTCAATACGCCCGGTTTTGATTTACGTAGGTGATCTTGATAATATTTTAAAAACCAACGATTTTTTTGTAAAGCGAATAAATTTCGAAGAATTTCTGGGATTATAAACGCTGATAAAATCAGGTTTGTTTTATGACTCCGGCCGGATGCGCGACTGAGCAGCAATAAAGGCGCCTAGATCTGCATCTTGTTGCTGGGAGAAATTAAGGAATTTTGTGGCTAGTATTGTTTGGATGCCATCGTCGTTTTCAATAGTGCGAATAACTTCCACGTCACAGGTAAAATTAAGTCGCTCATCAATTTTAATTAAGCAGTCAATAAACACCATTTCAGATTTTATAATATTGCTGATATCATTTTTAAATACAATGCGAAGGCCTGTTATAGAAATATCATCAATAAAGCCTGATAAAGTTTTATTATCCATTTCGATGACAGCAACACCGCCGCTAATTGTTGCACGAAAGGCATCTCGACGTTGAATCATATTAATTGATTTTGGAAAATTAAGCGCCAGCATGTCTTTCTTTTGTTCGTAGGTGGTTGAGTAATGAATTAGGCCATTTTTAGTGATGATTACTATGCGGCATGAGCTGGATTTTTTCGTGAGCTCTTTGTCGGTTTCTGCGATAAGAATTTTGCGCAGGTTAATTTTCTTTTTGTTGAAATCCTGAATGATAGCTTCTGCAATTTTATGATTGCTTTCATCGTACATATCAACAATTATATTACCGTCCATCACTTGTGCGAACATACGATTGATTGTGGTTTTGTTGTCAATGACTTGCAGGCTCATGGTAGTTTTGTCCCTCTAAGGCGTCTATATATTATAGACCAAAAATACGAATTATTTATAAGAGGTAAGTATGGCCTATCTCCATGATTTATTAGTGTAATATGTAATTACTCAGGCGTGTCATTCTGGAAACGAGTGCGAGCGAGTTATCCGGAATCCAGAGCGTTGAAGGGAAATGGATCCTGGATATTAAGACTTTCTAACACTCGCGAGCTCGCGAAGAGCGTCTAAATTCCAGGGTGACACAACATCTGTATGGTTTCCGGGGTGGCATGCCTTAGTGCTGCGCTTGTTTCCAGGGTGACATTGATTTTACAAAAACCCAAATGCGAGCAACAAACCAACAAACACAGATAACCCAAACCAGCTATTATTCAAAAAGGCCTTAAAACAAGCGGCAGGGTCACGGTTGCGAATAAGGCGCTGTTGATAGATAAAAAATACGCTAGCAACAATAAGCCCGATGTAAAACCAAACATTCAGCTGCAACCACCAGCCGACCACAATAAGCAAAGCAAGAATCACCATTTGTAAAATAATAATGATAAACACATCAAATTGACCAAATAAAATAGCCGTCGATTTTAACCCCAATTTCAAATCATCTTCACGATCAGACATGGCATACATCGTATCGTACACAATCACCCATAGGATATTGATCAACACCAGCAACCAGGCAATGACAGGCACCTGCCCTGTTTGCGCAGCGAAAGCCATCGGAATCCCCCACGAAAATGCGATGCCTAAAATAAGTTGCGGCAGTTGTGTGTAGCGTTTCATAAAAGGATACATACAGGCAAGCAATACAGCCACCAATGATAGCATGGTGGTTAATCGATTCATTAATAATACCAAGCCGAAAGCGCATAGGCTTAATGCACAAAAAATAATAATTGCCTCTGAGCCGCTGATTTTGCCACTAGCCAAAGGACGGTTTCGTGTGCGCGCTACTTGCCCGTCAAAATGTCGATCGGCAAAATCATTGATGGCGCAACCCGCGGCGCGCATGAAAACCACGCCGAGCATAAACACAACAAATACGAGTTGGTGTGGAAATCCGCGTGCAGCAATCCATAATGCCCACAGCGTTGGCCATAATAATAAAAAAATACCAATTGGTTTGTCAAAGCGTGTTAATAATAAGTATTGCTTGATACGATTCATGGGCTTTTACAGTTCAGGTTTGGCTTCTGCAGCATGAAAAGCGGCAGGCATAAAAACTTCACTGATCAGCAGAGGATGTTGGTGGTAGATAAAAACAGAACGGCGCGCCCATAAGGTGGCTGGCTTTGTGTCTAGTTGTTTGCATGCGTTGATATAGCAAGGATGATTTGAAGGCAATTGGCAGATCTCAATGGGCTTGCGTTCTAGCGACGGATCTTTGAATAGAGTATCACCGACGGAGCCTTTGCCAACATGCATTAATGCGCTCTCGTTTGCTTGCGCAGTTGCCTCTGGAATGACTGCTCGGCCAAACACCCATAAGTCGCCATCACATTCCCAATCGATTTCGCGGATCCAGCAGGGTGCATCGTCAGATAGGGTAAGCGCATTAAGCTCATCAGAATAAGCTTTGCCCCAGGTATCCTCATGCAAGATGTGTTGGATGCGCTGTCCTGACAACTCACGAAGGAATTCGGTGAGTGAGTTACGCTTATTCAGTAGGTTGGGATGTGTTGGGCTTGGGTGACCTTCGCACTCAGCCACAAGTTGCCATAGTGATTGTTCTGCTTCAGCTGGTTGTATTTCTATGGCATTGGTCATGGGTTGCTATTCACTGTTACTGTATTTTGAAGGCTATGATAACTGTTTTTGTATTGATAGCAAGGTTGGTTGAGCTGACCAAAAAAAATGGGGTGCCGAAGCACCCCGATATCACACCAAGTCAGCTTGCGTGTTAGCGCGTTACGATGACTTTAGTACCAATTCTGGTAAAGTGCTGATTTAACCATTTCGCGTCATCAAAGAACAGACGAACGCAGCCATGGCTGGCATGATAACCTGGTAATGTGGAACCGTGCAGCGCAAAGCCGCGGTAGTAATGCATGCAATATGGCATGGGTGCGCCCCCCATTGTCTCAATAGGAAACTTAGAAGACTCGCACTCTTTGCCTTGCTTGCGAATAATTTTGAACTGGCCGGTTGCTGTGTTGCAGGGTCGACCAACATCATTACACCAGTCGCGGCCGCCAGAAATGGGCCCCCAATGGATTAAATTACCATCAGTATCATAGGCTCCGAATGCTTGCAGTCCTAGGTTGACGACCAACGTGCGACGCCCATTTGATTCCACCTTGTCTGGAAATGGCGACAAGTCCAGGTGGTCAAGTTTTGATAGATTTTTCGGCACGACGATCCAGCTACGATAGCGCAGGGAAATATTCGTGCGATTTAAACGCTTCACCATTTCGCGTTCACGAAGTTTGGGGAATAGGCGTGCCCACGTATCGCCGGGTTTGATTTTCACACATTTAAAACCGGGATATCCACATAAGTGGGAGCCATAATAGGTTTGTTTTGATTCAGCAAACACATTGACGCTAAACAGCAAGACAATGCTACTGAGCACAGTTGCGATCCATTTCATTGCTAACACCTCATTTGTACTTAAAGTCAATGAACAAAATATAGTATAAGATTTTATATTTTTCTGGTGTAAGACAGGTGAAAACGGCTATAAACCTACCGTTTTGTAGGTTTTTAAGCTATATTATTTTATACAATACAAAAAATGATTTATTTTCAAATAGTTGTACTCGCAAATTGGTTTTGGTGTTTTAAGGATTCCTTAAGCTTTATGCGATATAATCTTTCTATTACACGAGCTCTTGATAGGGGCTTGAGATTTACATTTAACGGAGAGGCAGTGGAGTATGTCATCTATATTTGCACAAACTATTGCTAAAGCAATTAATGAGTATCGTACCATGTTGCGTCGTTATCTTTCTCAAACTGAAAGAGTGAGCCGGCTTGCTGCTTTGAATCTAAGAGACTCAAAAATCTATGACAGTGAAGCGACACTGTATTCTGCTGCTAGTGGAATCGTGAATGATATTCGTGAAAATTCAAAGGTGCCTGATGAGGGTTATTATTCTTACTCAGGTATTATTATGTTTGCTGATTATTTGGCTGACTACTTATCAAAATATGAAGTTGAAGGCGACACAGTAATTCACCGCACACAAAAAGCATCACGTGCTATTGTGCAAGCGATTCAATTTATTACACTGCCGGCTGATCGTCTATCTGACAGCATTGCAACTAAATTGTATGCGGCTAATGAGGCGATTGTTGAATATGGTTCAGGTGAGCAGTTTGATTTGCACCTCACGAATTTAAATCAATATCTCAGTGTGGATGAACAATTTTTTGTGCCAGTTATTAAGCATTTCCAGAACTGCGTTCGTCAGCTGAAAGAGAAAGAGCAGGCAGCTGTGCAGGCGTTGGCTGAAGAGGCTAATCTCACAGACGAAGAAAGTATGGTGGCTTAGTGGTAGCGTACTAAATGCCTCCACTATGCTGTTGCTGGAGTAGGTTTAAGCTCTTCTTACCCACATCGTCACACCAATAATGCCTAGTATGATCAGCCCCATTGCGCCCAGGGTGGCAACACTAAATTGCTCGTTAAACAGCAGCCAACCATAAAACACACCCGTAATCGCAACCACACCACCGACTAAACTATAATAGACCGCCCCGGCTCTTTTCAGCAATTGGAAAAAGATGACATAACCCACGCTCGATAGAATAATCTCTAAAATAATAGCGCCGTCACGTAAATGAAACGGTGGCCATAAGGGATAAAATTTTTGCGATGCAAGTACAACAGGGGTTAATAATAGTGTAGAGGATAACAGCATCCCCGCTGATAATGTTTTTGCATCACAATCGATCGGTCGGAAGCGGCTTGAGTAGACGGCGCACAGTGCAAAAGACAAAGGCGTAATCAATGCAGCAAGCAACCACGGTGTCATCTCTGACGATGGTAGGCTGTTGTGATGAAACACCATTAACATAATACCTGATACACACAGAGCGACACTTATTAAACGCAAACCAGAAAAATTTTCCTCACGCAGTGCAAGGGCAATAATATAAGTAAACACAGGTACGGTATTGACGATGACGGCTAATATGCCAGCGGGTAAGTGTGCAGCTGCAAAATACATATTTGTATTGGGCAGCGCAATTCCAATTAGGCCCGATATTAAGTAGAATCGAATGTGCTGGAGTTGCAAGGGTAGTTTACTTTGGGACGATAAGCATAAAATAGTAAGAAAGATTGCTGGGCCAAGTGACTGCCAAAAGGCATAGCCTAATGGTGGGACACCATGAGTGGTGGCAAAACGCGCGAGCGAATAGCCGGAACCCCAAATAACACCGAGTAACACGAGTAATACAAGTGCATGAACTTTTTTATCAGAGGATGATTCAGATGACGTTGACGGATTTATGTGACCACTCCTTTATAACATTTGCAGAGCGTGTTATTGCTCAGTCAATGGTGACGCCGGCGTTGCAGCGTTTGTATGAGCAACATAGCCTCAACAAAAATAGTATTTTATATGCTCTATGGTTTGCTGTCGAATGCCATGGTCGTTTGCGTAAATCTCAACTACAACAACTATCGGTTGCTGTGTTGCATTGGCATGAGCGAATTACGGTTGAGCTTGAGCGGTTAAAAGCCACACTAACAGATTATCAGGCGACAAGCACACATGAATTAACGCAGAGTATTCGAGGTGATGTGGAATTGGCGGATGTCATTGAAAAGCGTTTGTTGCTGGATGCCATCGGCGCATGTGCGATAGTAAAACGCAGCCAGTTACAGTCTATCAATGATGCGTGCCAAAATATGGTGAATCTGTGTAAGCAGCAAAAAATCAATGTAGATATTGCTGATCGCCAAGCCATGCTTATTATACTGCAAGCGAGTTTTGATGGAGCCAGTGCAGTTGATGTTTCCGAGTGTTTTGAAAAGGCATTGGAGGTTGCCAATTTCGATAGTACGGCTTGTCAGCAGACGTTGCTTTAGTTATCCTAGAAAACACGCTCAACTGCGTTTTTTAGGATTACATGCCCGGAAACCTTAAGAGAACCTTAAAGAAAAAATTAATTACAGTTTTTTGTAATAATTGTCTGTTTTT
>JAJFJO010000289.1 GCA_021774015.1 Gammaproteobacteria bacterium | reverse complement strand
GCATTAAGAAATTTAAAAAACTCTGAAGTGGTTGAGAACCCATTTTTTGCAGAGCAATATTGTGCAATAGTAGTTGCAATAATGCTCTTTTTAACCTTTAAATTTAGTTCATCTTCTGAATCTCTAGTTGATAAGAGTGATGCTTGGCTCGAATTTGCAGTTGAGAGAGTGTTAAATAGAGGGTCGTTAAATGGGGGAGATAGTGCATTTTCTATCGATATTTTTTTTAAAAGTATCATTAATCACTCAAGAAAGCAGAAAAGTTTTTTGATGAATTTTGATTTTATAACTACTACATAAGGGGGTAATGAAGATGTCAAAAAGTGTGTTGACAATAAATGAAATAAGCAGTTGGTTATCAAGTAAGGTGGCTGAATATACTTCGCAGCCATTATCTGTGATTGATGGAAATCAACCGTTTGCTAACTATGGTTTTGATTCAGTTCAAGCGATTAGTTTAACAGGTGATATAGATACGTGGTTAGGGATGGAATTAGACCCAACGGTAGCGTGGGACTATCCAACTATTAATCAATTGAGTGATTATTTGCATAAAAAAATACAAGCATAAAGGAAGCACTAATGCTTAATCAAAATCACAACGACATTGCGATAATAGGTATGGATTGTTTGTTCCCTGGAGCAAATGGATTAATGAATTTTTGGGATCTGCTATTGGAAGGTAGAGATGCCATAAAGACAATACCTAACAATCGCTGGGCACATTTGAGTGATGAAACACGAGATACTTATTCTTTTAAAGGAGGTGTTGTTGATGAAATGGGATATTTTGATTTTGATTTTTTTGGCATTACTGAACGAGAAGCTAAGAGAATAGATCCACAGCAGCGTGTTATTTTACACACTGCATGGAGGGCAATAGAGGATGCTGGCATTAACCCTGGCGAATTGCGAGGTACCGACACTGCAGTATTCATTGGGGTTATGGGTAATGAATGGATTAAGGAATTGTATAGCAATCCTTCAAAGGTTGATGTTCATGCGGGTACGGGCAATGGTTATTCTATTATTGCCAATCGTTTATCCTACTACTTTGATTGGCATGGAGCTAGCATGGCAATTGATACAGCATGCTCATCATCTTTAACTGCTCTTGACTTAGCCTGCCAACAATTACAATTGGGGAAAACAAGTCTTGCCTTAGTTGGAGGAGTTAATGCAATAATATCACCTGTCCTGAACAACTTTTATCAAGCTGCTGGTTTGGCAGCAAGTAATGGTTGTTGTAAATCATTTGGAAGTGATTCTGATGGTATTGGGCGTGGTGAGGGCGCGGGTGTTGTTGTTATAAAAAGATTGGAAGATGCATTAAAAGATAGCGATTCAATTTATGCGGTTATTAAAGGGTCAGCAATTAATCATGATGGGCTAAGTAATGGAATGACTGCACCCAACAGATGGCAACAAGAACGGGTGCTTGAAAAAGCATACAAAGGCGCTAGAATTCAGCCGTCTGATGTAACTTATATTGAAGCACATGGGACTGGGACGCGATTAGGTGACCCCATTGAAGCCAATGCGCTGATGAAAATAGTAGGTGAAAAATCGACAAATAATCCTATTTGTTATATGGGATCAGTAAAAAGTAACCTTGGTCATTTAGAAGGTGCTGCAGGTATAGCAGGAATTATTAAAGCCGCGCTATCAATCTATTTTAGGCAAATACCCCCAAGCTTACATTTCGGAAAAGGAAATCCGTATATAGACTTCAAAAAGTCTAGATTAAAAGTGGCTACTCAGCAAGTAGAGTGGCCAATGCCTGAAATAAGGTTAGCTGGTGTCAGTGCTTTTGGGTTAGGTGGCAGCAATGCACATGTTGTATTGTCTAATGCACCAAAATTCACTGAGAAAGTGTCAGAAATTGACAAACCTGTTTTGATAAAGTTATCGGCAAAAACTCATAGAAGTTTAGAATGCTATAAACAAGATCTGCGCCAGTATATTGATAGCAGTGTAAATATATGCTTATACAATCTTGCAAATACAATGAATATATCCAGATGTGATTTTTTATATAGACACACTATTGTTGCAAATAGTTTGGAAGATCTATCTGGTAAATTAAACTCTGAAAAAACTGCTGCTAAACCTACATTGTTAAAAAAACAAAAAATATGCTTTATGTTTACTGGTCAGGGGTCACAAAGAAACGGTATGGGTAAAGCACTTTATGAATACTTCCCTATATTTAGAGAGACTGTAGACTTATGCGATAGTTTTGCCCAACCTTATATCAATATTTCAATCAAAGAAATCATGTTTAATAGCACTTCGGATCTTCTACAGCGCCCTGAATTTACTCAAATTGGCTTGTTCATTTTTGAGTATGCGCTAGCAACATTATGGATGAGTTTTGGAGTTAAACCCAATATTTTGCTGGGGCATAGTTTAGGTGAGTATGTTGCTGTATGTGTTGCAGGTGCATTGCAATTAGAAGATGCAATTAAGTTGGTTTGTACGCGTGGTAAATTGACAGCAGAATTGCCTGCCACTGGAAAAATGCTAGCTGTAAGAGCGAATAAAGAAAAAATCTTAGAAATATTACATCAGAATTCCATTGAAGTGGACTTCGCAGCTGTGAATAGTCCAGTCCATACTGTCTTATCTGGCCCTGGTGAGGTGATTAGACAAGCAAAAGATATTTTAGAGCATAATCATTTTCTAGTAAGGGAACTGAAAGTTGCACAAGCATTCCATTCTTCGTGCATGGAACCTATGCTAGATAAATTGCATAAAGAAATGGAAGCTATTAATGTAGGCCTGCTTGATATGCCTGTAATTAGTAATGTTACAGCTAGTGAATTTATGGGCACAGAAAAATTTGATGCTGATTATGTATGTAAACATTTGCGCTCAACAGTTCAATTTTCTGATTCAGTAGAACAGGCAGTGAAGTTAGGTTCGACTATTTTCATTGAGATAGGGCCGGCTCAAGTTTTATCAGTTTTAGCAAAGCAAAGTGCAATGGATCAATCTGCAAACTTCCTTGTTTCAGTATCATCTGTTGAAGATGAGCTCAAAGATTTGCTGGCAGCAGTTGGGAATGCATATGAAATTGGTTTGGATATTAATTGGAATGAATTAAGTGATCATAGTTTTCAGAAATTGCATGGAATTCCAGGGTATCATTTTGATGGTAAAGAATTTTGGTTGGGTTTAGAGAAAATAGATATTCGACCTAAAAAAGATAATATTACAATGCTTTCGCCGCAAAAACCAAAAGATAGTGAATTATTTGATTCTGTAGTAGAGATCATTGCAAAGTTGGCTGAAGTAGATAAAGAAACTATTACCCTGGAAACAAATTTTAAGACTGACCTTAATTTTGATTCTTTGATATTAATGCAATTAAAAGTGAAGTTGGATCAACAAATAGATGGATTTAAACGTGTTTCAATCAGAGACTTGGTCGATGTAAATACAGTTAAAGATTTGGTTGATATTGCTTGCGCTTCATGTTCGACGGCAGTTGGGGAATAGAGGTGTTTAAGATAAATTTAATTCGTCATAAAAAAGTAAGTGTTGATTCAGACAATACATATTTTAAATGTGTTGTTAAAAAAATTGTTAATGAAGCCCCTGGTATAAATTCATATTATTTGAGGCCATTGAGACGACATAATTTTCATGTGTTCTCTGCAGGGCAGTATATTCGTGTTAAAGAAATGGTGTGTAATCAAGAACTAATCCGAGCTTATACATTGTCTGATTATGGGGAGCGTGGCTATTATAGAATAACTATCAAGAAAAAAGATATTTGCCGTACGGATCAACTGTCATTATCTAATTATATTGTTGATAATTGGATTAAGGGCTCTGTTGTAAATATAAGTTCACCCAGGGGCGATTTTTGCCTTAAATCACCAAACAAGCCAATATGTTTAATTGCGGCTGGAATTGGTGTCACTCCGATATTGGCATTAGCAAAACAATTGATAAGAGAGAAAAACACATCAGGGCATCATATTTTTTTAAATTTCAGGAACAGTAAACAAACACCATTTTCCAAAGAAATTACATATTTAAAAAAATATTTTTCGGTGCAGATAGGATTAAGCCAGCCCAGCATGGATGATATTCAGAAAAAATGCTTTGATACGACTGGCAGAATAACAATAGACAAGATAATTTATAAACTAACGCATTCAAGCTATGAATTCTATATCTGTGGCCCAGAAGAGTTTAATCAGGATGTTGTAAGTGATTTATTATTATCTGGTGTGAGTGCTTCATCGATAAATGTTGAATTTTTTAGTAAAACAAAGAAAAGAATTATTGGTGCATCTGATAGATATTCAATACAGTTTGATCAATCAAATAAGCAAGCGCATTGGAATGATAAATATGGAAGCCTTTTGGATTTGGCAGAACATTTTCAGGTCAACACCCGAGCAAATTGTCGTCAAGGTGTATGTGATGAATGTGTTTGTCAGTTAGTTTCTGGTTCTGTGGAACATGATATGAAGGTCAGTCACCTTCAAGATGGACAAGTAATGTTGTGTTCAGCAAGACCATTATCAGATGTAGTGATTAACATATAAAGGAGTGAGTATGATTAACAAAATTGATATTAAAGAGTTGTTTATAAATACAGTGGATTGTCAAGAAATCAATCTTGATGACACTGAATTAGAGCAAATAGAAACTTGGGATTCTATGGCTGCATTGAGACTATTAATGGCCCTTGAAAAACATTTCAAGATTAAGCTAGCTATTAGAGACTTTTTAAGTTGTAGAAAGTTTAGTGAAATTCAACAACTATGTTTAACACAGGAAGTAAAATGAGTAATAAATTAACTGTTGATGTGTGTATGATTGGGTGCGGGCCATCAGGTTCTATTTTAAGTTTGTTATTAGCTAACCAGGGCCATAAGGTTGTTTTGCTGGAGAAAGCTGATAATTTTAATCGTGAATTTAGAGGTGATTTTGTTGCCCCAGATTCGGTTGACATATTAAATGAACTGGGTGTCTTAGATATACTCGAGATTGATGAGTATTTAACAACCAGAATAATTGAACTTTATGACGGCAAAAAACGACTACTTAATATTGATTTTGATAAGTTATATCAAGGGTCAACATTACCTATTGACCTGCCACAGCCGGTATTAATAAAGGCAGTAACTGATTTAGCGAAACTAAGAAGTAATTTTCAGTTGCTAATGTCTTGCGTTGCTGAATCTTTAGTTACAAATCAAGATGGTGCTATAAGTGGTGTGAGATGCACTCATGATGGAAAGCCATTAACTATAAGTTCACGTCTAGTTGTTGCTGCTGATGGTCGTTATTCTCAGGTGAGAAAAATGGCAAATTTGACTTCGCATATAAAAAAGCCTGACAGAGATGTTGTATGGTTTAAGATTAGTAAGCCAGATAATTGGGGTGATGCGATGCGTGTGAAGCTCCAAGATGGTAATCAGCTAACTGCGTTACAAACACATCCGAATAGCTTGCGTTGTGGTTTGAGTATCCCTAAGGGATTGTACCGAGTATTAAAGCTTACCTCTATTGAGGAATTTCATAAGCTTGTTACTAAGCTGCTTCCAGAGGTGAAAAATATTGTAGAGCAAGAAATTCAATCCTATGACGATACTTCATTATTAGATGTGTTTACTGCTAAGATAGCTCAGTGGACAAGAGATGGGTTTGTCCTGGTTGGGGATGCAGCTCACACATTAAGCCCTATATTAGGACAAGGTATAAACACATCTGTGTTAGATGCAGTAAAGCTTGCTGATGTATTAGAAAAAGTATTACCGAAAGATAATACATTTATTTCAGCTGCTGATCTTTCTGCTTATGTAGAAGAGAGAAAAACCCACACAGATAAAATTCTTGAATTTCAAATGTTGCAAGAAAAAGTGCTAACGCTTAAGCGTCCTTATGCTTTGTTCTTGAGATCAATGGTGTACAGGCTAATTAATTTTATTAAGCCAATAAAACGCCGCATGTTTAAAAAAATATTTTATAAAACAGCAACCGTAATTAATTAACTAAGGAGAATAAAACATGAAAGAAGTTGTTGAAGAAAGTAAGATTGAAAAAGGATTTTCAGCTGCAGATAAAGTAGTAGGGAGGCTTGATGGGAAAAAAGTTTTAGTGAAAAAGCTAGGAGGTTTTTCCCCTGAGTTTGTAAGGCATGGCGAGGTGCAAGCAAGTATTGCTGCAGCTGACTTTGGCGTTGGACCAAAAGTACACGATCATGAATTTCCTGGAGAAGGGACTTTGGGTGGTGTTATTATGGATTTTATTGAGGGTAGCAATCCAAATTTGGCTTCATTTGATGGTGATTCACTAGCACGCATTGTTGGGGCTATAAAGAAACTTCATGCTGCCGATACAAGAGCATTCCCACAGCAACGCTCAGTTGTTGGGCAGATTAAAGATAATTTATTTTTTCTTGAATCTGTGTTTCCTAGATTGTCAATTAAATTAGCAGGAGCAATTGGTAGTTTGGCGAACATTCATAAAGCTTTATCTATGAATCCAGAGCTATATGTATGCCATAATGATATTCAAGTCGATAATGTGTTTTTTACCCCCTCAGGTGAAACAAAGTTGATTGATTGGGAATTTGCGGGTGTAGGCAATCCCTTTGTAGAGTTAGGGCTTTTTGCAAATCTTTTTGGTTTGGATGAGAGTGCTGTAGAGAAGGTGCTTGATAACTACCGGGAAGGGCGAGCTACTGATTTAGATCGAGCACAATTGTATTTAGGTCAACAGATACATTTAATGCTTGTGTGCACATTTGCATTGGCTAAAATTGCTTTGTTACCAGAAGCAATGAGAACGTTTCCAATAGATTTAGAAGCAACTCATGAGCGCTACAATACACCAGATAAAATTCTACAAGGTTTCTATACTGGTGAGTTTGCGATGGAACCTAAAAATTTACATCTATTAGCATCGGTTTGCCTGCGTGTATTTACTGCTAATTTTTCTGAAGATAAGTGCACTCAAGCAGTATCTCAATTGATGGAAACATTTTCTGGCAGTCAAAGGGCTGAAGGTTTTGCAGAGTATTATTTGCATGTTGATGAGGTTCAGGCTGGGCTAACTACCTACACTGAAAAATATAAGGCAAAAATTGTATCTGCACCTGCGGTTACTTTTATTGGTGCTGGTGCTGGTCGTCCAGAAGCGAGTAATGATGATGAGGGGCAAGAGGAACAACGAAGTCTTGCACCATCTGGTAGCTAGTTTATACCCCACTGTAAACAGTGGGGATTTTAATTAAATAAAGTTTGGAGAAAAGATTATGACAACTATTGTAACACGACGTATTATTAATGCAGCACCAAGCGTGGT
>JAJFJO010000288.1 GCA_021774015.1 Gammaproteobacteria bacterium | reverse complement strand
TCCCACTTGATCTGAGGAAACGATTAGGCATCGGTGCAGAAGCTGCAGTTTCTGGAGTTTTAGAAGAAATGGCGGTTGGTTGACGAGGTATGGCTGTACAAATAATGGGCCTGTGGCGGAAATCGCAGTTTCCTTACCTTTGGGCCGAATATGTCAGAGGACCCAAGGTTGGGTTGATGATTCTATGATCAAGGGTGCAAGCTGACGCACGTATCTTGGCTTCTCCCTGAACACTATGATGGCCGATTTTTAGTCAAGTGTGCAAAATGTCGGCTATCCGCGTAGAACCCCTATAAATAAGTTAATTTATGGGGTAGTATATGTCGAAAGTTTTGAAAAGAAATACTAGGAAGGGAATAAGCAATGTCAAGTATTGTAGAAAATCAAAAATTAGTAGATGATTCAGCCTTAATAAGTGAAGAAAAAATGTCTCTTAGGTACTATGTAGTTAAAAATATTGAAGAGCAATATTCTATTTTTCCATCTAATAGAGAAATTCCCAATGGCTGGAGCGCTGTAGGAGAGGCAAAAGTCAAGAAAGATGCCCTTGCTTACATTAAAGAGGTCTGGACTGATATGAGACCATTGAGTGTAAGAAATAGCGAATACTCATAAGGCTGAAAATAGTATTCCAATAGTACTTGAATATTACTCAGTATGTTCAGCGAATGCCTTATGTGTTGGTTTGGAGAATTTTTTAATTGCTTCTGCTGTTGAGTGAATATATTCAGGATCAAACAATGTTGCATGCGCTCCAGGTATTTCAATTTGTATAAGCTTTTGAATGAAGTTGTTCCAGCCATAATTCGTCACTTCAAAGTTGTCTTTTGCACTTAAAAGAACAGTATTTCCATTATACGAAGAAGGCGTGTATTTTTTTGTTAGTGTTTCAAAAATGGCAATGTTTCGTCTCATAAGGTTTTTTGTTTCGTAATCATTTATTTTGCTCAATAAGATATCATCATTCTCTATGGGTTCTCTTTTTTCTTCGAGGGTATAATTTTTATTATTGGGATTTTGTGTGTCTATTAATATTAATTGCTCGACTCTATCATGTGTCAGTTCAAGTTGCCTAGATATTTCAAAGGCTACTAGCCCACCAAAAGACCAACCCCCTAAATAATAGGGGCCAGTTTTCTGAATTCCTTTTATTAATTTGATATAAGCTGTGGCCATTTCTTCTATTGAATTAAATTTATTTTCAGGGTCGTTGAAGTGAGGATTGCTTATTCCGTGCATTGACACATCTATGTGATGTGATAGATCCATATAGCAAATTGCTAATCCGCCACCTGGGTGAATCATGAATAATGATGTAGGGTCATTAGGTTTCTTTTCTTTAATGGTTATAATTGAAGAATTAAAAGAGGTTCTATAAGAATCGAGTATAGAGCTGATAGAATATATTGTTTGGTATTTGAAAATATCTGCTACTGATATCTTTACGGAGAATAGTAGTTTAATTTGTGAGCATATTTTTATTGCTGATATGGAGTTTCCTCCAATCGAAAAGAAATTGTCATGTAATCCTACTCCCTCTAAATCTAAAACATGCTCATAAATCTTTATTAAAGAGCGTTGTGTATTGTTCCTAGGCGATGAATCTTGATGGGAGTGCTTTATAGATTTAGAAATATTATCTAAGGCGCGATGGTCTATTTTTTTATTTTGAGTCAGAGGTATGTGATCAAGACATACAAATAATGAAGGAACCATGTATTCTGGTATTGATAGAACAAGTTGGTTCCTAATCTTTTGGGTAAATTCAGTGACATTGTCTCCAGTGAATATAGATAATTGTTCTTTTGATGTGATGGTTAAATTTGAGGCGCATGTTGAATCTGATGTTATTGCTTTTTTCAGGACAATATAGGCAATAAGTTCTTTATTTCCCTGATTTATTCTTGTTCTGACCACAGCCTGTTTAATATTACTGTGAGCATTTAGAGCGCTTTCGATTTCTCCAAGCTCAATTCTAAAGCCGCGAATTTTCACTTGATCATCAATGCGGCCCAAAAATTTAATATGGCCATTAGGAAGGTAGCATGCCAAATCCCCTGTTCGGTAAAGACGTGCATTAGAAGAGTTTTGATGTTTGTCATAATTTAAAAATGGATTTGGAATAAATTTTTCTGCAGTAAATTCAGGACGGTTTAAATAACCTCTTGCTAGTCCCGAACCACTTATATGAATTTCTCCTATTACCCCAATTGGTACAATCTTTAAATTTTTATCCAAAATATATGTTTGGATATTTTGAATCGGTTGGCCAATTACGGAAGAACGTGAATCATTATCATGATAAAAAACAGAAGTGCATGCAGTATTTTCTGTAGGGCCATAGGCATTTATAAGTTGTCTATTTTTTTTCCATATGTTTGCTGTAGTTTCATTAAGATTTTCTCCAGCAGTAACAATTGTCTTTAGGTGGGGCAATTGATTTTCTGATAAATTTTGCAAAAAACTGGGGGGGAACGTTGCTAAATTAATTTTATATTTATTTAATAAATTGATAAATAAACATTCGTCTAAAATAACGACTTTACTTAAGACCAGTAGAGACAAACCGTATATTAGTGGGCTAAATATTTCCCAAATAGATGCATCAAAAGAATAAGATGAAAATAATATTGCATGTGTCCCAGAGTTTATTGGTAATATTTTAAGTTGTGCTGTAGCTAAGTTACAGATGCCTTGATGCGCAATCATCACTCCTTTAGGTTGACCCGTTGAACCGGAGGTATAGATGATATAAGCCAGATGATGGGGCTGTGTTATAAGCTCAGGATTGCTTGTCGGTTGTTTTTGTAGTTCAGGATTATTATCCAACAGGAGTTGTTCTCCCGTGTAATAGCTAAACTG
>JAJFJO010000287.1 GCA_021774015.1 Gammaproteobacteria bacterium | reverse complement strand
GTGGCCGGGGTAACGGATCGTTTTGTAGTTCATATTATTGATGCGGTCTTTATAGGTTTCTATTAAAGAACCGATACCACCTGAGGTGTTAAATGCTTCATAAGTTAAGCCATCGATTTGAATTTCTTCGAGGTCTTGTAGAGGTGATACGGTAATGAGTTTATGCTGTGATAAAGTTTGGCAAGGGTTGCCGTATTCGTTAATTAAACCATCGGTTGACCAGGTAAGTGAATATTGCAATGGATTGCTTGTATCTTTAGGTAGCGCTCCGCAACGTAGTTTGACATCTTCTAGTTGCTCAAATTGTTTAATGAGTTCAGTTGCAACGATGTTAATAAATCCAGGTGCGAGCCCGCATTGTGGCACAAATGCTTTTCTTGAGTTTTGCGCGAGCTCCTTAATAATTGCTGCAGCGTGTATGTCTTCTGTTAAATCGAAATAATAAATGTCTGCTTCTTTAGCGATGTGCGCTACGGGAATAGTTAAGTGATAGGGGAGGCATGATATAACAGCATGGATGTTAAGTTTTTTGATGTATTCAACCGTGCTGTTATGATCGCTAATATCTAATGCATGCAGGTGTAGGTTGCTCATGCCGGCATCTTTAATGTTTGGGTGCGCTTTTTCGAGGTGGCTATCGATAACGTGGACGTTGTAATCGCCTGAGTCTGCAAGAATCCGCGCAATGGTTGATCCTATTTTACCTGCGCCAGCGATGAGTATATTATGCATATGAGCGTCCTTTATAATGCTAAGTGTATTTAGTGTATGAGCTTATTGATGCTTTTTCAAACATATTGTATTGTAAGGGAAATGCCGTGGTTTGGGTGAGTTAATATGTTATACTTGTTTTTTTTCTAGGTATCTTTTGAGGAGCTTATGAGCGCATTACGTAGTCATTACCTGCAGCAATTGGGTATCACTGAGTGGGTGAGGCGCGGTGTGCAATCTGAGTTAGCTAGCTTGCCGTGTTATTATGCCCAAAGTGAGCGTGTGGTGTTATTGGCGCAACATGATGGCAATTCAGAGCAAACGACTTTATTTGAGGGAATTGCTCAAGCAATGGGTGCGACGGTAAATAATGATATAAACACTATTGAAGACATTCAGTTGATTAATTCACCACACACGATTGTCTGTTTAGGTGAATCGATAGTAAATGCGGTAAAGCGTATTGAGTGTCTGCAAAAAAATACCGTACTGCATACGCATAGTTTACAAGAGATGTTGGAGCAGTCGTCATTAAAGCGTCCGGTTTGGCAATTATTAAAGAGTGTATGATAGACGATGGATATTCGTGCATGGGCAGTAGATGATCTTAGTGCTTTGGCGCTGTTAGCCGATAGGTCAACACCGCATGCCTGGTCTGTTGATGTGTTGCGAGACTGTTTTAAAGCAACTTACCAAGGTTGGGTGCTAGAAGATAAAAATAAAATTATTGGCTTTATTGTTATTTTTTTATTAGGTGAAGAGTGTGAATTGCTGAATATTTGTATTGATCCAGAGTATCGTCGTCAAGGTTTGGGCCAGCGTTTAATGGATCATGTCATTGAGTACTCTCAATCGAAAAACTTATCTCGAATTTATTTAGAAGTCCGTGATGGCAATCAACATGCAATTGATTTGTATCATGCGTGTGGTTTTGGTGAGGTTGGTGTGCGTAAGGATTATTACCCTTGTAGCAACGGCCGCGAAGATGCGCGTTTGATGGTAAAGATTTTGTAAAAAACACGCCTTTAGTAACGCGACGCTGTTTAAGCGCAGCCTGTCCCGGATAACTCGCTGGCGCTCGTTTCCGGGGTAGGCTTGCGTTCTGTATATAGCATGTGCCGATAACAACATCGCGGAGGTGTAGAGTTTAGTGCTGTTAGATGACCTTGCAAAATCCTGCAATTTTAATGTTCAATATTAAAATTGCAGGAAAAATGGTTGAAAAAAGGTATTTTACCCTGTAATATTAATTTTCAATATTAATATTGCAGGATAATGATATGTATCTTTCAAGGGCTTCATCAGTAACCTTAGCGCGCTATTTACAAGCTTTTCCCGTCGTTGGTGTCACGGGGCCTCGCCAGTCAGGTAAATCTACGCTGTTACAGCATGCTTTGCCTGACTATGATTATGTAACATTTGATGAAGAATTAAATGTGAGTGCGTTTGAAGATGACCCTAAAAAATTTTTGCAGCAGTATTCTAATAAAATCATTTTTGATGAGGTGCAGTTTGTACCTAAAATTTTTAATATGGTTAAAGTGGCTGTTGATAAAAATCGTAAGAATTATGGACGCTTTATACTAACAGGGTCAAGTCAATTTAGTTTTTTGAAAAATGTGTCAGAATCCTTGGCTGGCCGTATTGGTTTAATGACACAACTGCCTTTGCAATATTCTGAAATGCCAAAAGCATTGTTGCAGGAGTCGATTTATCAAGGAGGGTATCCCGAGCTTGTCACTAGGGATTACCAGCACACTGATTTATGGTATTCATCGTATCTTGATACTTATTTGACAAAAGATGTGCGCACGTTAATGCAAATTGGTGATATGCGTGATTTTCGTCGTTTGATTCAGCTGTTAGCGGCCAATGTATCGCAAACACTCGATATGTCACATTATGCAGGAGAAATAGGGGTAAGCGTTCCGACGATTAAACGTTGGCTTTCAGTATTGGAGGCATCATATATTGTGTTTTTGCTACCTGCATATTATGAAAACTTTGGTAAACGTATTACTAAAAGCCCTAAAATATATTTTTATGATATGGGGTTGGTTTCTTATCTTACTGGTGTTAAAACTTATGCCTTATATGATAAAGGTCCAATGGCTGGGGCTATTTTTGAAAATTATATAGTGAGTGAGGTGATAAAAAAAATAAAACATGGTGCTGTGTCGGCCGAGCTATTTTATTTTAGAACACAAGATAAAGCGGAAATTGATTTGATTGTGGATTATAAGTCTCGCCGTGAATATATTGAAATAAAAAAATCATCCACGTATACGGTTAGGATGTCGAAAACGCTGAGAAGTTATCCGGGTGAGTCTGATCAAAAAATAGTGCTATATAATGGAGAGACATTAAAACATGGTGATGTTGAGGTATTGAACTATTCGGACTACCTTCTTGAAAAACAGGTGAAATAGCCTTGCTAGTAAGTGGGATTTTAGTTTTGGCACAGACTTGACCCAGAAGCGCCCATTGAGCAAAGCAAGAATGGCAGCTGTATTTGAATAGTATGCTGACAATGGTGCATCAAATAGTGCTGCTACCGTAATGGGCGATTTAGATGATATGGACTCATCCTTGGATGCGAGAGTTTTTTGTTGGGCAATGAATGGGTTTGAGCAACCAGATAAGAGGCTTATTAAGTAACTATGGTATTGCAATAAAGTTAGGCATTCACTCTTTAAGGAAAGCATTGCCAGAAATAGTTGAAGATGAGAATAATGAATTAAGTATTGAAATGCGTCATCAATTTCGATTGTTATATGAAGAACTATGCCATTTAACGGAGAAGGTAAAATCCTATGATAAGACACTTAGCATGATACACAAAGACTCTGAACTGAGTTTAAAATACGATACAGTACCTGGTGTGGGTGTTATTGTGGCAACAGCGATATTGAGCATAGGTGATCTAAATTTTTTTAAGAATGGGCGCCATTTTGCAGCCTTTTTAGGCCTTGTTCCAAAAGAGTGCTCAAGTGGAGATAAACGCAGGTTATCGGGCATTACTAAGCGTGGTAATACGTATGTACGAAGCTTATTGGTTCATGGGGCACGTTCGGTAGTACAAACTTCAGCATCTAAAGATGATCCATTAAGCCTTTGGTGCAAGAGGTTGCGTGCTAAAAGTGGGATGAATAAGGCGAGTGTAGCGTTAGCAAATAAGCTAGCTCGGATTATTTGGCGCATGGCAACAACGGAAGAAAGTTTTAATTTGGGAAAAACTTGTGCGTTTGTGGATAACACTTCGTGTTGCCCACAAGCCACACAAGTTCAGTAACAACATGGCAGCTATTAAGTTAGCTGAATAGATTCACTGTGAGGGCTGCGTAGCGAAAGCGATTGATGACAAACAGGTAAGACCGACGCAAGGAAAACCAGAGCGGTTCTAAGGTATATAAATACCGAGATTCAGATTTAGGACCTTGCGTGCGAATATCATCAGGACATACTTTTGAGGTAATGCCGGATATAAGAAAGCAGTCCTATCTTTGTTATCATGAAATTTTGCTTGCATAAACGGATGAGTCCATATAAGAACCGCTAGTTATCTTATAAGCGCGTTTTTTACAAAGCATAAAAAGAATGCCGACATTTTTGATTGGAGTTAGTAGACGATTTCGTAAAAAACATACCTCTAGTAAAGCGACGTTGTTTAAGCGCAGCCTGTCCCGGATAACTCGCTCGCGCTCGTTTCCGGGGTAGGCTTGCGTTCTGTGTGTGGCATGTGCCGATAACAACATCGCGGAAGTGCAGAGCTCAGTGCTGCCTGCTTTTCCTCAGTTTTAAGTTTACTTTTGTACAATATACCTTACAATGCCTTTATAATTGCAAAAAACTGTTAATACAAGCATTAAGAAATCATTAGCGAGGGGGAATCGAACATGAGAGCTAAAGAAGACAATCCAAACGCAATACACATTGTGGTACTTGGCGATATGGCTGTCGGTAAATCATGCTTGATATGGTCCTACAATGATTTTATCGACGAGCCGAGCAATCCCTCAAGAGTAGATCCAGCGCTTGTGCAAAAAACGATATCACTTGAGAGGGAGGAATGGCAGCTGTCGTTATGGGACGGTGTTGGGCACTACGCTTGGGCAGATTCGATGCAAGACCAGATAAACGCCTCTAGCGTTATAATGGTAGTGTTTGGCATTGGCAGGAAGGAGTCATTTGATAATGTAACAACGAAGTGGCTCTCAAAAGTTCGAACTAGGGATGTGCCCATTATCTTGGTGGGGCATAATCCAACAAATGCTGATACTTCAGTGGTGGCAAAGAGCGATATCGATCACCTCCTTAGTAAAACTGGGAATGAAAATGTAACCTACGTAACAACAAACTATATTGAAGTAAGAGAGAGAGGAACACCAGCACCACCAGATGTTACTCGAGCTTTTAAAACTGCTATTGAAAAAGGACTCCCTATTGCTCACATAGCGCGAACACAAAGTGGAGAAAGCGCAGTTGCGAATCAAAGTACAGCTAATGCAAGGCAGGAATTAAAGGGGAAGCTGGAAAGCTGGAAAGCTCAACGTAAGCAACAGCAGGGGGATGATTTATTTGAGCTGCTGCGCTCAACCGCGGCATTTTTCGGCTGCGGCTACACAGGTGACAAAAAAATAGCAGCTGTTAATAAATTTTTGAATGAAAGGACGCGTAAAAATTTGTCTGATGAAGAGATTAATATACTGCTACAGCCCCGTAGTAGGACTAGCCGTCTATTTAATGATGCTGGGCTAAATCACCTTAATATCAAAGGCTATACACTCCCTCCTAACCTTGCTGACGATGACACTATTGATGCAAGTGCTGGTGCTGGTGCAAGTGCAAGTGCTGTTTAATGTGTGCCAATAATGGCACAGTGGAAGTCTTAGTGTTAATACCCTGCTGGTGGTCTCGGCGTTGGATTAAAAACACGTTCAACATCTTTCACAACGTTTTCAACCACACCTTTAACAGACGTGTCGCCACTTACATGTTTCATTAACTGTGTTATTTCTTCCATAGCATCTTTAGACAATTCACTGGTAACTTTTGCAGCTTCAGGTATCAAACGAGGTGCATCAATCGCCGCTTCAGCAGCCGCTTCAAATGCGACTTCATTACGGAGTGCATGTCTGTTTGTTTGTTCATCTTCTCTATATTCTTGCATCTGTGCTTGGCTAAATTCATTACGCATTTCCATGTTATCTTGGCGCTGTTCATTCTGAGCATCCAAAATTTCATCCCTTTCTGCATTTTCATTTCTCACAAACAGTGGATTAAACTGCGCGCCAGTGGTTTGTAATTGCAATGCAATATTGTTTGGATTGGCTGGGTGCATAGGATCGTTAATATCATTAGGGTTGTATGGTAAAATTTGCACTTGATTGCCGTTGGTGTAATTTGCAATTTCAGCAAGATCCAGTTGAATCTGTGTTGCTAATTGTCGATAGGCTTCCGGCCCTAGCAAACTTGGACTAATATTATTTCGTTTTAAATAGATTGCTAATGCACGTTGAATATCGGGGTTTGTGCTCAGCGCCTGAATATCACGCGACAGTTTTTTATTGTAAGGTACATTACGCCATTGCTGTGATACCTGCATTTCATGTTGGCGTTGATGTCGTATTTGTTCAATTGCTTTCAGTGCTGCCTGCTCTTCCTCAGTCGGTTTGCGAGCTGAGCTAGGGCGCAAAAATCGTGGCACCAGGGTGGGTAAGCTTGGTGCCACACCCGGCGCCGCATTATTTGATAATTCATGTGTGGTGTCAGGTTTGACCTGATCTAGATCGATGTCATCCACTAGATCGCGTAAATACAAGGGGCCCTTGGGTACAGATTGATCTTTAGCTTCCTGCTGACCTTGTCGCGTTTTAGCCCGTAACCCTTTGTATTTGCTATAAAAATTATTAGGCATGCGGTAATCTCCACCATTAAGTGCACTTTTAACTAAGACCATTATAACCTTTTAAGCTTAAGGTTATATTAAGGGTGGGGGCTCCTATGGCATGCCGGTTGTTTGGGTGGGCAAGTTGAGATGCAGCGCTGCGCTTGGTGATAAATAGGATGACTTGGCCCCAGTGACTGAGAAAAACTACTCAGCTGTTTAAGAGTACTCTTTGCACTCTCGACCCTTGGTGTTGTTAATGGTTCTTTGAATGAGCAAAATGGCTCTAGAGCTGCTGTTGTTTTATTAGCATTGAAGCCCCTTCTTGAGCTAAGAAAAGGTTTGTAGTGCCTAAGCGTATCTAGTAGGGTGGAAATATTTTTGCTCAAGAGAGTAGTATTCAAGAATAACTCTTTTCTGGTTTTCAGCCCCGACATTATTGTTTGAAATACTGTAAGTATTGTTTTTAGTTCTGACTTCTTGCTGATAACTTCTAGCATCTCAGGGTTCCCTTCACAAATTTTTTCCCATAATGGGCGTGCCTCTGGTATTTTTGTTAGCTTTAAAATGTCATAGCAAAAGGCGTCTGGTCTAAGTTGATGTTCTAGCTCGTCGAGGCTGTTTCTTGCTGTGGTTACGTCACAAAAAATAGCAAGCCCCACTTTAAGAAAATGAAGGTGACTTTTAGTAATTACTAGTGGTGATTTAGAGCTATCTAAGACATAAATACTCCCATTTTTTGAGCGTAAATACGATAGCAAGTCATTATACTTTAAAACATTTTCCTGAAGAATGAGTTTTTGTTCTTCGTATGTCTTGTTTGAATCCGCAGTGCTCTCTAGCTTAAAATAGTGAGTTTCTACTAGTAAATTAACTAAAGAAATTAAATGATAGAGGTGATCATGAATATATTCCTGGCCTGAACTCAGTACGCGATCATATGATGTAATAGCTTCTATAAAGGCGGAATGTGATGCAATACCTTTATCATTGAGAATCGTAATTTCTGGCCAGTCAACCCCTAGGAACCTCTCTTTTTTCATTATTTTCCAAGCAGTAAGGAACGTTCTTCTATCGGGCAGAGTCAGTATTTTTTTCTTATTATCAACTGTTAGCTGATACCCTAATTTTCTTAAAACCATCATATTAATGTCATATGTATCCCTCGTAGAATGATTTCTATAGCCACACTTTTGCTGTTTTTCTGTAAAAGAGCTTGTATTTGTCGTTTCTGCTTTATAACTGTCTCTCTTATCTTGTATATTATCGACAAGAGTTTTTAATTGGTAGAAAATGTCTATGACATTATCTGTTCGAAGATCATTAAGGATCTTTTCAACTTTATAAGTTTCTTTGCTCATTAACCATGACTCAAATATCATGCTAATATGAGATTCCAAAAAATCAAGGACTTCATCTTCCTCAGACAGACTAAGTGTGGCTGTCAGTAAGCTAAGAGCCTCATACAGAGATTGATATACATATAATTTAAATTTTTCAGAGTCACTTAATCCTTCTTGTAAAAATAGTACATAATGGTAAGGAATCTCTTTTGCGAGCCCAAGAGCTTTATTTTTTCTTATAGCGTTCATATGTGTTATAGGGTTTGGGTTGGATAAAAAATCGTAGTTATCTTGCATCACAAAATGATAGAAGCGACTAGCATTGGGATTGGATGAGGTTGGTGAGCTGCCTGTGCAGTTCCACATGATAGTTGTGCGTTGAGCCTCTTTACTTGATAGAGTTTTTGCACTTGCACTTGCACTTGCACTTGCACTTGCACTTGCACTTGCACTTGCACTTGCACCAATTGTTTGGCTAAAGAGACTAGTCCCCATATTGTAACACCTCAATTTCTTTCAATATTAATAATGTGGGTACTCTAACAACTTGAACTTAAGGGGTTCGTTAAGTTTCATGGGGTGTGTGAGCACAATTTCCTTTCAATTTGCCTCATACTTCATCTAACCATTAGATATGAGGTAATCATCATGAGGAGAGAAGACAAATGACACTACGTAGAAGAGGCGCGCCTAAATGTATCAAGTATTTTTCAGTTTTGTAGTGGCCTTTTCAGCAGGGGGTGTTTTTTCTGATATTATTTTCCCAGTCAATGTCAGGAAAGCAGTTACCAAAAGTAAGTAAATAGCGAATGCCAAAATTGCTTGGGGGGTTGAAAATAGCCTACTAAGTGGGTGGATAAATTTACAATCTTCTTCCAGCACATCTGCTGGGAATTGTGGCTGTATGTACAAATTAAATTGCTTTATATTTACGGCCCCCTTGCCCCAACTGTTTTGTATGCAAAGAGGAGGGGCGGGAATCAAAGGAGTAGTTTCAGTTTCTGGCAGGGGCCAAAAAGAGGGGGCATGAACATGAAATGGAGTTTCTCTTCTCTGTACACAGTTAACTTGTTTAACACTTTTGTCATAACTAGCTCTAGAAAAACCTGATGTTAATGCCTTTGTTATATTCTTGAGATGATTTTCTCCTGGGGGGAGTAATAGTACTCTGTCTGGTTTGCCCAATAAAAGAGTATTTTGAAAATTATATAAAGCTAAAACCATTTCTCTTAGAAATGCTTCTGACAAAGGATTTTCGAATCTAAAGTGGAGATGGAGCAGCGTTTCTTTGTCATTGTTAGAACTATGAAAATGGATATGATCGGGATGATTTTCTGTAATTTCTTCTATTTTCCCCATCTTGAATTTTTCTTTAAGTGGTGGCAGAACAAAATCAATGGCGTCATCAATCGTACGTGTTGCTATGCAAAACCGGGGGTCGCGGTCGCTTTTCGGTTTCCAATTTGTCAAATAGTTCGTCTGATGGTACCAATTTAAGACATTCTTTTCCCGGTTCACCTCTATTGCGATCAAAATGACAAGGCGCTGTTCGGGGTTGTAGGGGTGAACAAGGAGCTTCATTAGTGTATATCTCAAAGAATTAATCTAATCACATCAGCATCCTAGCTTATTTTTTTAGAATTCGCAATCAATTAATTGCCGCAATTAAGCTGAAATAAAAATCAACTGGACTTTACGGGCTTATCACTGTAACAGCATGTAACAGTGGTTGCGTAGCTTGGAGTGCTCTCCTATACTGGCTGCAGTTTATAGAGCGGTAGACTATTATTGATGAAAAAAAACATTAAAATCATAGTGTTAATTTCTATGGCGGAGGTTATAGCACCAGTAGCTTGGCCGTTGTCGTCCAAAAAAGCTACGTTGCCTGAATCAACAGTAGTTGCGAAGCCGATTATGGTTGATGTTGCCAAGGTGCAACAATCCAATATCCCTATTACTGTATCTGCTTTGGGTGGCTTGTCTGCAGTGCAGGTTGTTAAGTTAAGTTCCGTTGCAAGTGGTCGCATTGCTCAAATTTATTTTAAAGACGGACAAAAAGTTGCCAAAGGGATGCCTATTGTGCAGCTCGACAATGCACAAGCAAAAGCAAACTATGAATCGGCTACCACAGCATTACAATTGGCACGCACCAAATATCAACGTTCAAAACAATTATTAAATACCGCAATATCACAGCAGGCATTGGATCAATTAAAGGCAGAAGTGGCTACTGATGAAGCCAAAGTAAAAAGTGCTTTGGCTTCATTAAATCAACAGCAAGTAGATGCACCTTTTGCGGGTGTTTTGGGTGCATTTAGTGCGAATGTCGGTGATTATGTTAATGCGGGTGATGCACTGGTCACGCTTGTTAATACGAAAGAGTTGAGGGTGAATTATAGTCTGCCAGAACACATGCTGGCCCAATTAAGGCAAGGACAGTTGGTGTCGATTACTACTAGCGCATATCCGCACAAAGCATTTTATGGCACGGTGAGTTTCATTTCTCCAATAATAGATCCATCAACCCGCACGATCGCGGTGCAAGCCATGATCCCCAATGCTAAAAATCTATTATTACCGGGTATGTTTGTGCATGTTGCAAATCATGTGGGTATTAAGAAAAAAGCACTACTGATTCCAGACCAAGCATTGAGTGCAGATGTAAAAGGGTACTACGTTTATAAAGTCTTAGGCAAGCAAGTGCAGCAGGTGTATGTGGATGTTGGTTCTAGACGCAATGGGTCTGTGCAAATTGTTAAGGGGCTGCAGCCAGGTAATATTGTTGTCACCGAAGGTATTCAAAAGCTGCAAGATGGCAGCTCAGTTGAGTTTATTCAACAAGCTGAGCCTGTAAATCAAGCTGTGATTAATTCATCGTCTAAAGCTCTGAGCAGTTAGCTATGAAATTACCTGAGATTTGTATTCGCCAGCCGGTTTTAGCAGTTGTATTAAGCCTTATTCTTGTCGTGTTAGGGTTGATCAGCTTTCAGCGTTTAGAAATTCGTTTTTTTCCCAAATTAGAATTACCGGTTGTTTCAGTACATACTTATTATGAAGGCGCGAGTGCTACGTTGATGGAAAGTCAGGTGACGAGAGCTATTGAAAATGCATTAGCCGGTGTTGATGGGGTGCAGTATGTATCATCGCGTAGTTCGACGGGCTATAGTTCCATCACCGTGCAGTTTTCATTGGGAGGTAATTTTGAGCAAGAAGCGGCCCAAGTGCGGGATAAAGTTGCTAGTGTGCAAAATATTTTGCCAGTAAATGCCAACAAGCCAACTGTGACAGTCGGTTCGCGCGGTAATCCGCTTATGGGTATTGGATTTATTGATGCAACACAATCACCGCCAAATATTAGAGATACAGTAGACCGATCTGTCGTGCCCATTTTGCGACAATTGCCAGGCGTGGGGTCGGTAAGCGTGCAAGGCGCGAGTGATTTTGCGATGCGTATTTGGTTGAATGCCTCTAAAATGGCAGCGCGTGGTGTAACGGTTGAAGATGTTAAAACAGCACTAACGGCAAATAATATGTATTTTCCAGCGGGCTCTATTCATGCGCCGACACGCAATTATACGATTATATCGAATACGCGATTAAAAAATGCAGAAGAGTTTGGCAATATTATTGTAAAGCACACGAGTGGTGCGACGATTCGTTTTAATGACATTGCAAAAGTAGAGCTTGGTTACCGCAGTTTTTATGATTACCCTATGCGAGTGGATGGCAAAAATGGAATTTTGTTGGTTGTTGAACCGTTGCAATCCGCTAATCCAATTAAAGTGGCGCAAGAAATTCATCAGGCGATGGAAAAAATTCGTCATGCATTACCCGCTGGTATGAGTTCAAAAATCACGTTTGATACCTCGGGCTTTTTGAAATCTTCTATTGATGATACGTTTTTAGCAATTGGCGAAGCGATATTGCTTGTTATATTGGTCATTGTGTTATTTTTAGGATCGTTGCGTGCTGCTAGCATTCCAATTGTGACAATTCCGGTGAGTTTGATTGCTGTTTTTGCAATCATTAAATTGCTAGGTTTTACGATTAATACGATGTCCTTGCTAGCAATGGTGTTGGCAATTGGTTTGGTCGTCGATGATGCGATCGTCATGATGGAAAATATTCATCGGCATATCGAGCAAGGTCTATCACCCTTGCAAGCAGCACAGAAGGGTAGTAAAGAAATTTCGTATGCGGTCGTTGCAATGAGTGTCACTTTGTTAGCGGTGTATGCACCGATTGGTTTTGTGCAGGGTTTTGCAGCAGGTTTGTTTCAGGAATTTGCGTTTACTTTGGCGGGTGCGGTTTTAATTTCAGGTTTTGTCGCGTTGACGCTATCCCCGATGATGTGTTCGCGTATATTGACAACTGATATTGCGCAGGGTCGACTAGCACACTGTGTAGACCAGTTGTTTTCGCGTTCTTCTAAAGCCTATCAGCGTTTGTTGGAGATTGCGTTAAAGCAACGACTTGTTGTGGTGGTGATTGTGCTGTTGGTTGCGATTGCAGGGTTTTTTATTTATAGCACTATTAACTCTGAATTTATTCCGCAAGAAGATTATGGGGTGATGAGCGTGAGCATTGCATCGCCTACGGGTTCTAACTTAGCGTACACCGATAAATATACGAAAC
>JAJFJO010000286.1 GCA_021774015.1 Gammaproteobacteria bacterium | reverse complement strand
CAACTGCAAGCGTATTTACATCAATTAACACAAACTCCTGACCCAGATAAGGCAGAATACTTAGCTGCACAAGCGTATATGCAAGGCAAAAATAACCCCATACGCACACTAACTCAAGAAGCACAACAGGCACCAACCCCGGTTAAGCGCTGGTTACAATCAATTGCCGATCAAAGTTGGGACATTGTAGAACAAGGGGCAATGCGTACTATTAATTCCGCATGGAGCACGCAGGTTATTCCTGAATACCAACAGCAGATACAAGGTAAGTTTCCTATCACAAGATCATCACGCTCCGATATTAGTATCGATGATTTCACCCATTTCTTTGGTAATGGCGGTACGTTAACCTCGTTTTTTAATACCTATCTAAAAAACTTTATAAATACCACTAAAAAGCAATGGGTTCCTGATCAACTCGATGGACATTCGCTCAATCTCAGCAAACAGGATATTACACTATTCCGGCGCACTCAATGTATTCGTACGTTGTATTTTGCCAACGGCAGCAAAGTGCCCAACCTACAATTTACTTTACAGGCACGCTTATTATCAGGCAGCGCACGTAATATTGAACTACAGATTGGTTCTCATAATATGTATTATGCGCATGGCCCACAAAATCTTATCAACATACATTGGCCACTTCCAACGAGCAACCAAAACACTACAATAATTATTAGCAGTTTTGATGGTTCGCGCTATGCAAAAAATTACGTGGGCCCTTGGTCTCTATTTCGATTGGTGAATACTAACAGTATGCGCCAAGCTGGGGCCATTAATCACTACTGGTTGAATATCGACTTGCATCAATACAATGCCAGTTATTTGATTCGAAGCAGTGCGCCTTTAAAGACTTTTCGTCTCACCAGCTTAATGAATTTACATATAAATAACACGCTATAAGAAAGAGGAACCATGAAATTATCCGATTCTCAACACAATGAACTGATTCAACCGATTAAAGGTGACTCACCAACAGGAATTGATATACGCAAAGATAGCTCAGCAAATTCGCTGTACTATCAAATCAAAGATGCACGCGCTAATGCACGTCAAATTGAACGCGATGCCCTCAGTAGCAGAGAGCCTACTTCTGCCCGTTGTGAATGGGACAAGGTGTCATCCATTGCAATTGATATTTTAAAAGAACACAGCAAAGATCTCGATGTCTGCGCTTGGCTTATCGAAGCCCTAGTACGCCAGCATGAATTTGCGGGGTTTGCATTTGGGTTAAAGCTCACCAAAGAATTGATTATTACTTACTGGGATACATTATTTCCGCTTGCCGATGAAGATGGCCTTTCCAGCAAAATTTCGGCATTAACAGGCCTTAATGGAGAAAGTAGCGAAGGCAGTTTAATTATGCCACTGACCACCATTCCTATCACAGATAAAAACACTGCCAAACCTTTTTCATTATGGCAGTATCACAAAGCTCGTGAGATTGAGGCCATTACCGATCCAGATTTACGCAACAAACGCTTTGATGAAATAGGTTTTGCCTTTGCTGATATAGAAAAAGCAATTAATGAATCCTCACACCATTTCTATCAATCTCTCTACAATAGCGTCAATACTGCATTAGACGAATTTTCTGCATTCAATACTGTACTGCAAGAACACTGCGCTAAGGATGCACCACCATCCTCGCAAATCAAACATGCATTAAACACATTCAAGTACGATCTAAGTATTCTTGCTAAAGATAAATTAGCAAGCTTTCATGAACCCGAAGATACTGAAGAAGCAATGCAACCCGACACAAATATAAAACCTACGTTCAAACCAAATAATAGAGAAGAGGCACTTGCAGTGTTACTTAATATTGGAACCTATTTTCGCCAACACGAACCACACTCTCCAGTTCCGTTTCTGTTAGAGCGTGCTGTACGCTGGGGGCGCCTGCCCTTACCTGATTTATTAAAGGAACTCGTCGGCAACGATGAAGAGCGCAATAAAGTCTTTCACTTAACAGGCATTGATAATTAATAGGAGAAAAAGCATGTCTAGCATACACAACAAACTTGAAAAGGTTAGAAAACCACGAATACATATTAAGTATGATGTCGAAACTGAGCAAGGAAGCGTGGAAAAAGAATTGCCTTTTGTTGTTGGTGTCATGGGTGATTTTTCTGGCGATAGTCCTGGCAAAGAACCTAAACCATTAAAGGATAGAAAATTCATTTCGATTGATGCTGACAATTTCGATGATGTGATGAAACAAATTCAACCAGGCATCAAAATGCGAATCGAAAATACTATCGCTAATGATGGTAGTGAAATGAGCCTGGATTTAACATTCAATTCAATCGAAGATTTCGAACCCACTCATATTGTTGAGCAGGTTGATGCATTGCACAAACTAAAACAAGTTCGTGACAAGCTACGTGACTTGCTGACTAAAACAGATCGCTCTAGTGAATTGGAACATCTACTTGAAGAAACCCTACAAGATCCTAGCGCTTTGCAGACATTAGCAAAGCAACTCAACATCACCACTGACAAAGAATAAATAAAAAAATTAAGGAGAATTAACATGTCTGCAGCTATTGTGAAGCCATCACAAACATTAATCGAGCAAGAGGAACTCAATCAAACTACTATTTTAGAACGAGCCATCAGGGCCACCAAACAAACGGATCGTTCACAAGCTAAAGACTTGCTAACCGTATTAACTGAAAAAGCTTTGGCTGGCACGATAACCTGGGATCGCAACTTGGTTGTGAGCATTACTGCCGCCATCAAAACGATCGATGAAAAAATTTCGAATCAACTGGCAACGATCATGCACCACACATCCTTTAAGCAACTCGAAGGTAGTTGGCGCGGCATACAATATCTCGTGAAAAACACCAATACCAGCAATCAACTTAAAATTAAGGTGTTGGATTGGAGTAAGCGAGAATTATTCCGGGATCTTGATAAATCCGTTGAATTTGACCAGAGCCAGCTCTTCAAAAAAGTATATGAAAGCGAGTTTGGTATGCCGGGCGGCCAACCTTATGGTGCTCTCATCGGCGATTATGAATTCACCAATCATCCGGAAGACATCGATATATTGCGCAATGTATCTGGCATTGCAGCTGCTGGCTTTTGCCCGTTTA
>JAJFJO010000285.1 GCA_021774015.1 Gammaproteobacteria bacterium | reverse complement strand
GGGAGCAGATCGTCTAGATACTGCAGCGATAGCTGCAGCTGCACTTGCTAGGCGTTGGGAGGCTAATGCCAGAACAATGTCTGAGAGAATAGGCTGGATTGGGATGGGAACTTTTGTTTTTTTTCTGGGTTTGTTGGCTGCTTTTCTAACAGAAAAATTAAAATATGAAGGCCTTCATTTTGTCAGTAAAGCTTTAGCTTTTTTAGGATTGATTTTTGTTGCAACATCTGGAGCTTCCTTAATTCCAGTTATACGAGAAAGAAATCAGATGCTTAGACAGGTATAATTATCGTTGTTTTTATAAAAATATAATGTAGGAGGTTTGTATGGAACTTGATTTTGAGGCTTTAACGACATTAGAGCCATCAGTGATTTTTACTGCGGTGTATATTTTGACTGTAATAGTGCTGGGAGGAAGTATATTCCGTTATCATCGTAAAGTGACGCAGCTGTCTCGGAAAAATAATGTACTTACTGATCGATTAGTTCGAGAAGCAACTATTGAGGATTTAGATCGTGATATTAAAGAAAAAAAAGGAGAGATAATTCAGCTAGGGGCAGATAAAACTAGTCTCGTTGAGCAATATGAAGCAGAAGCAAAGCATAAAGCTAGGTGTGAAGAAGCTGCCCTTTTTAGTTCTATAAGAGATGCTACAGGAAAATTGCATGAGCTATCTATAGAAATTCAATTAAAAGAACAAGAGGTTGGTAAACTAGATGCTTCTTGGGATAGATTAGCGCATTCTTTAAGCGATAGTATCGTTAGGCGTACTATGAGAGAAGAACTTGCACCCCTTCTTAGAGCGATTAATTTGGAGGGAAAAATTGATGGCCTTTGTGAAGCGACAAAAGCAGAAGCTGATCGAGTGATCGAGCATCAAGAGCGTTCAGCTGCATCCTTGACACGACAAATAGCAGATAGACCTGAGCCGATAACATATCATACTACGAATCATTATACCTCTTATGTAGATAATTCAGATCACAGGAGTATAGATAATTCAGATCACAGAGATATTGATGCCCCTGACCAAAGAAAGCTTACATTCTTGCAATCACATCAAGGCGCTTTTTCATCAGCGAGCCTACAGCCCTTAAATGATGTTCTTAGGCAAATTTCTGATGGTGCTTCAGCTGCAAGTGAAGAGGAAGCTCGGCCGATGGCTAGAAGGTTAGCGTTGGGAGGTGCTTAATTTGTGTTTTATATGACCGTATCTAAAAAAATAATGAATAAATTTAAAGTTACTGGCCTGGCAGAATACATACGAGAATCCATAATGGCATAATTGTCCGGTAAGCACAGCGGGGTTGTCACTCCACTCTTCATAGATTATTTGTAAAATACGTTCCTACCTCGCAATCCACCCAACCAAATGGTAGACTTTTATCATTTAAGACTATGCAGAGAGTCCTCCTCTATGGTTTTTTTTATGTCAAATTACATGGCAGCATATACAACAGGGTACGTAACAAAAAAATACATACCTCAGCGATGGTCTGTAAGGCGTTTATATCAAGCAGCCAACCACTGGTGCCAGCAACTACGCCGGCGGATAGGCGCAACCAGTGAGCACAATTCCTGGTGGTCTTTTATTAATCAATGGCCCACTCATGCGCAGCACTGGGTGAACGCCATAGCGCAAGGGCGGCATCCATTGTCACCGCGCATTCGATACCGTTTTAAAAACAACAACGAGGTAGTGGAGGTGTGGTCTTATATCGATCGTTTGTTGGTGCACTTACTGCTGACCATCATCAAGCCGACCTTTAAGCATGTGATTTCCCCTTGGTGTGTGCATCTTCAAGGCCCCAGTTGCATCAAAACTGTCACTGCAGATATTCAAGCCGCACTGACAAGCCAACAATACGGTTATGTTATTCGATCTGACATTAAATCCTACTACGCTAGTATTCAACTCAAGACCACCTATGATGACCCCATCCTACTCTCGTATTGTGAAGCAATTATCACTGCAGGTGTTGAGCAAGAGGGTGAGATTCTGCTACCCACTCAAGGGATCCCGCTGCGCAGTAGCTTATCGCCTTTTTTTGGGGCACTTTATTTTAACCTAGAAAACGCAATTGAATCACGTTTGCCAGCGCAACATCTTGACTTATCTAGCTATCTCAAAAATCTGTTCATCACCAATAAGGGGACCACGCAATTTTTGAGTACGCTATCTAAATCAATCTGTTACACTGGACAAACGCGCTCAACTGCGTTTTCTAAGTTAAAGGCATTAGACGATGCCTTTGCGACGTGTCCTGGTATTTTTTATCTGCGGTATATGGACGACCTACTGATTCTGATCCCTCATGAGCGGGCGTATCGCCGAGCAAAGAAACGGTTTTTTACTATGTTGCGCCAATTAGGTTTACAGATAGCCCCGCATAAAACCCGCATGGGTCGAGTAGATACAGGATTTCATTTTTTAGGCGTTCAATTTGAGGTGGCTTTAAGCCCCCAAAGCCAAACCCAAGTGAGGTGTGACGTTCATTCAAGAACGTGTCGCCGAGCCTTGGATCCACTAGTTTGTTATCAAGCCAAGGCGATGGGACAAGATGCCGTCCATCCGACGAAGATGCAGCGTTATTTGGCCCCAATTTTAATACGACTTGTGACTTGGTGGTCTCCCGCAGTCAATCAAAGTAAGCAAACCTGTATCACCCATTGGCTTAATGATACAAAAAATCACTGCCAGCCAGCAGTATGGGTTGGAAGTGAGTTATTGACCTTGAATGGTTTTAGGCGAGACCTGTTTCCGCCACGTTGATGTTGTTTTGGTTGTATGTCGGTATGTCGTCGTGATGGCAGCCGAGGGACTAATGGAGATGTATTATGCAATCACGAGCTCTTGGGCTGTCGGTTTTCTCATTCCGTCCGACCCTTGCATTTGACTTTATCACGATGTATCACTCGCAAGTGATTGGCGATTTTGACTGGGGAGACACGAATTATGGTTATCAAGGGCTGGGACATTACTTGATTACAAGAGAGAACGGCGTCCCAGGTGACGCTCCGGTGGCGAGCGGTCCTGGCTCGGCGGATCTAAAAAAAGCCGCTTTTCCTAAAGATGGGAAATATGAGTGGGTAGAAGAAACGAAAGTAGCCGAGTATATAGAGGGTGAGGCAAGAAAAGACTGGTATCGTGTACGATATACAGAAGGTCCAAAAGACCGTGCCTGGATGCAGCAAAAAGACCGAAATTACTTATCCCGTTTGGGTCGAGAGCTCGAACCTGAACTGAAACAACTTGAGGCAAATCGCTCTCGATTACAAACAGAAGATATTTCTTATTTAGAACAACTCCAAAGGTTATGTAAAAATCTACCGGAACAATTGAAAGAGTATGAGCTTGATAAGTTTGAAAACATTGAGCAACAACTCCTAGAAGCACAACGGCGCGTCCCTACATTACTAGCGGATCCTGTGGCACTCTTTGCAGCTGGAGCTGCAGCCGGATCTAGTGATAGGGTTCAGCAAGAATTCGATGTGCCGGGTGATGGCAGCTGCTTATTTTACGCTGTGGTATTTAGCGTACTGCTGCCTGTGCTTAAAGACGATACGGCTTTTGAGCAGCGCTTTATTCAGCTGTTTGGCGATAGCAATAAACCTGGGTTGAATGATTTTAAACAAGAGCTTTCACAATATAAAGGCCAATCTGATTTTTTTGTGGATTTGAAACAACGAGCGGCTCAATTTGAAGTGTTAGTCGATATTGCCTTTCGCCAAAATCTGGTGCGCTTTATGCAAGCGCACAAAGCGGATTTTTCAGGGTTTTTTACAGAAGGTCCGGATAGTTTTGAAGCGCGTACGACTTCAGTAATAGAACCCAAAGTGTGGGGCGGTCAAACAGAAATAGAGGCAATCAGTCGACTGCTACAAATTCAAATTCAAGTAAGAGAAAAACAAATAGATGGCACTTGGAAAGATTCAGTATGTCACGGCCAAGATCAGGGCTATGATTCCACTATTACTTTAGGATTTACTTCAGCTGATTATGGAATTGGTGCGGTCAATAATCATTATCATTTTTTTATGGACCCTAAGGTGCTTGGATTAGCACCTGAACCCTCTGCAGATCATTTGCCTCAACATCCTGTGCATTTCAAAGAAGTATTTTCTCAAAAAGGATTGCAGCCGATTGAACTGCCTATTACCACTAACCATCTATTAATGGCAGTTGCAGTGAGATTACTTTTAATGAGATTAGATCGTGTTACTGATTTTAAACAGCTTTTTTTAGACTTTTTTGGTGATATTAACAGCAAGAAAATACCAGAATTTAAAGCTGTATTAGCTGAATATGATGGTACTGTTCAATTTTGGGATTCATATCGGACTCTCGTGCACGATCTTATTGATACTGCGTGTCGACAGCGGTTTATCGCTTACTTAACTGAACATCGTGCTGAATGTGCCCCTGACTATTCTAAGAGTAATGTTGGTGAGTTGGATGGTTTAAGCCAACGACTTAAAGAGCTTAATAATCCAGCTACAAGCATTGACCCTATTGATATGCCTGCTATAGGTCGTTGGCTTGGGATTCATATCGATGTGTTAGAGCAGGTGTCTGAGCATGAATGGCAGGGAAATCTGTCGGATGACTCTGTCCATGCAGACACAATAATTCTTGGGGTTCGTCGTTTGGATGCTTTATCTGCTGATGGCAGCGATATACAATCCTGTCATGTTTTTATTGAGCCACGTTGTATACCTAAACTCTCAGAGAAAGATGATTCTATAACGGATGCTGCTTCTGTTCTGGATGAATCAATGTTTAAGACAGATAATGTGATAGTGGATACATTGGTTGCAGCTTTAAGAAAACAATACCAAGAAAAACTGACCATCCCTTTTGTAGTAGGGCATAGTGAAATTGCCATCAAAAATGTGGACATTGATTTACAACTGTTAGAACCCAGTGAGTCAACAGATTCACAAACGAAAAAAATTACTGTTGCTGAACCAACGGTGTACGATCGTCAAGAATTTCTTGACCCAGAGCAACAGGCTAATGTTGATGCTTCACCACTTGAATGTTTATTTCATTCCCAGAGTGCTGAGCCCATTAAGCGAATTATAATTGAAGGCTCTGCCGGTATTGGTAAAAGCACGTTGTGCAAAGATATTGCGGTGCGCTGGTCACAAGGAAAATTCTATAATAATCGTTTTAAGGTATTGCTCTATCTACCCTTAAGAAACATAATACACCACTATCCAGCACTCACCTCTGATGAGCAGCCCATCAGGTATAGTGCGACTAATTTTTTATCTGGACATTGGGATCAAATAAATGTGTTTGCATCAGAAGATGGAATGGGTGATATTGAACCTTGTGTTAGCGAAGATCAAAAAACACAATTATTACAGTATGTAAAATCTCATTTGCGCGATACACAACGAGACCAAGATGCGTTATTTATTTTAGATGGTCTCGATGAAGTCGATAGCGAGCATTCTCTTCTTGTTGCATTACTAAACTACCTCCCTTGTTATATTGCTACGCTGCGTTCTTGTGAATCGTTACGAGCAACACCGGCACTGAAGGCTTTTTTTGATGATCATAGCGATAGCTTGCGGTATATTCGTTGTCAGGGTTTTAGTCAGCAAAAGCGGCGTGACTATATTGATAAATATTTCTCACACGCTAAACGATACACTAAGGCAAGCGCTCAATCACTAGATATAAAGCAGCAACAACTAATAGAATGGCTTGATGGCAATCCGAATATAACGGGATTATGTAGCGTTCCTATAAATTGCCAATTACTCTGTTCGTATGTGATGAATACTTCGCAGCCGCTGACTGGTGCATTAACCATGACGCGACTATACACCGCATTGTTTAATCAGTGGCGCCAGTTGGCTTTCGAAGGTCGGATACGAACCGTGCCTTTGCAATCAAAACGCTATGCTCCAAAACGAGCTGTTATACCTGCTGGAAAAATGGAGGTGGATTCTGCCGATCAATCTACAGGTAACATACAGGCTTGGCAATCATTATGCGACGATGCATTTACGATATTGCAACAGGTGGCTTTTGAGGCATTGGTATCTGCAACCAGCAAAAGCGTGATTATTTCTGGGGAATTATTAAAAGAGTGTATTGAATCTTTTCTTGAGCAACATTCTCTGCCTGTATATCTTTCTTCCTCCTCTTCAATAGGTAGTGCAAGCAAGGCTGAGCTTAACCCTGAACACACGTTGGCATGCACTGAGTTGCGCCAGGCGATACTGGCCACAGGATTACTTAATGCAATCGGGGAATCTACAACTGACTTTGCTCATCATTATGATTTTGTTCACTTGACCTTTATTGAGTTTTTAGCTGCAGAATATTGTTCAGATAGATTTCAACAACCACTGGCTTTAGCAGATGATCAAACAACAGCCGAGTCGTCATTAGCACTCTATCAATACCACCCTAGGTTTGAGGTGGTATGGTGGTTTGTAGCTGGATTGCTTACACCCAAAAATCCACAGGAACCATCAATCCTATCAGGCAATACAACGCAACACACTGCAAAAGTGGCAGCGGACACGAAGCCTAATGTAGATCAAGTACTGCTGTCACACCAGTACCTACCACTGCAGCTGTTTTTTAAAACCCTGGTTTTGCATGAAGATTTGTATGGCTTACAACAGCTCAATCAGCTGATCCGCTGTTATGATGAAACGGGATGTCATCCTTGTTTGGGTGTTGAGGTTCAGCAAGCCTTGTTATGTCAATTGCAAAACTGGCTGGCTCATTTAGCTACAGCATCAGCGGATAAACCTTCAAACAGCGATAGCTTAGCGCGTAAACTCACCTATACCTTATCGACACTATCGATGAGCCCGATCGTGTTTAAACAAGCACAACAAAACAATATCCCGAAACAGCTATGTGAAGCTAGCCTAGCTTATTTAACGCAACAACAAAAGACAGACAGTGATGATCCAGTAACAGTAGATTACCCAGCAATTCAGAAATACCTGGGTAATGTACTGGCATTGTTCCGCTACATGCTGTTTGTATTGTCGATTGAAGAGACAGTTGCTATTGCAACAGGAACTTTAAGCGATGACTCATTAAATTTATCGCAAGGTGAGGCAGCCGATGCGGTTTCTGCTATTGTGATCCGTTGCTTGGAACAACACGATTCAGCACATGTAAGTTTACCCAGCATTGCTCCATTAGCATTGCAGTTAATGGGGCAGAATCATAGGAGTGTTGCTAACGCAGTGAAATTGCATATCGCTCAGCTACCTTTTGCTAGCAAAATGCAGATGAAGGATCTTTTGATGTCACTACACGATAAAAAAGCCATTCAGTGTATTCACTATTCTGGTGATACGGCGATGATGCAACTAAAAACCTTATTCCCAGAGCCATCTCTAGGTTCCACTTCACACAAAGAAATGCCCAGTATTAAGAATATTTCTGATTTCATTGCTGGTATGAAAACAGATATGGATTCTGGGGATCATTTTAAGCGTGTACATGCAGCTCAAGCACTGTATGAGTTTCTAGAGGAGCTCATTGAACGGAATGCAGAACTAAAAATAATACAAGCGCTGTTGGATGATGAACAGCTTCTAATAGCAATGATGACTGATACAGATTTAGAGGTAAGTTCCTATGCCCTGCAGGCATTACTTGGTTTAGTAAGGAATATTAAAGGGTTGGATTATTCAAAAAATCTGCCTGTTTTTTGCCAGCTTTTTGATTGCACTGATGACGATATACTACAGATGACAACCCGGCTGTTTGCTCGATTGCTCCCTCAATTATCAGATGAAAACCAATTAAAACATGTGTTTGATTTGATACAGGCACAGATGCAAAAACTGTATGGTGCTCCATTTATTATGGCCGCTAAAACATTACAGGCATTGATTGATTCGTTTCCAAGCAATAAACGTATTGGGTTATTAGATCCATTGTGTCATTTCTTTAATCGTCCTAATCCTGAGGTGCATCAAGCTATCTTGCTGTGTATCCAACGAGTGCTCAACGGATGTGATAAACCGCAATTAGAGATTTTTATTAAAACAGTACTTGCCTTCAAAGATTCACCCAATGAATATGCCTTAAGTAGCGTCGCGACATTATTAGGTTGTCTGGCAAGAACCCATGCAAAGAAACAACTTTTGCTAGATCACCTGTATGATTTAGGCAACAAAGACGGTGATATAAACGCACGTGTGAGAGAGGCTGTAGCGCATGCACTGAATCATTTTGTGGCTTTGGAATCGAATATTATCACAATAGACCAGCTGAAAACTCACTTATTACAGTTATTGAGTGATGCTGATGCTCACGTGCAACAACAGACATTGGTGGCACTGAATGGTTTTCTTACAGCGCATCCTGAAAATGCTATGGAGTTTTTAAAACCCGTACAAGCTTGTTTTTTTAAACCCGATGACTCCAAACCCCATGATGACGCTACAGTTCACAATGCAGCACTAGTACCTTATCGAAAATTACTTGACCTACTGCCTACTAGTGAATTAGATGAATTATCCCGTACCACATTTGAATTATTGACAACAGACTGCACAGATGAGCAAACAGCTATTGATTTGTTTGTTGCATTAATTCAGCGTTATCAACGCGAGAAGTATGATTGGATTCCGTTTTTAAAACAACTAACACCTCTATTAAAATCTCCCCAGCTTTACCAGCAAAGACGGGCAATGGGCGCATTGCAACGAACAATTGTAGATTACCCGGTTGCTCAATTAGATACCTTATTTAATTATTTTTGTGACTTGTTGTGTGCTGATAACCTGGAAATTCAATCACAGGCATCGCATGCCATAGGGTTTTTATTGTCTAAAAGATATTCAACATCTGAGTTGGGAACACGTGTTACGAGGTTATTTGATGCTCTTATTGCACCTTCAACTCGTGGTTCAAATTCAGGTGCTGTTGCGACGGCAGCAGCAGGGTCAACACATTTGAAAAAATCTACAGATGCATCGACATTATCACGCGCTTTATTCAATGAAAACTATATATTTGATGCGTTGGTCAAACGGGTTCCTGGGTTACTGGCTGATCAACTACGTCGGTTAAAACAACAGGTACC
>JAJFJO010000284.1 GCA_021774015.1 Gammaproteobacteria bacterium | reverse complement strand
TTTTAATACCTTGGTTATACACTTGCACGTGGCAAGGGCAACTCATCGGCTTGATCGCAAATAGATGTTTTTCAGACTCTGTCGTAAACATTTCTTCGCTGTATTTGCTCATGTGTCCCGATTGATCCCACAACGTGCGATCAACCAGTTGAGGGGTACGAATTTCTTGGTAACCTGTTTCTCGCACTAGCTCGCGAATATAATTTTGTACGCGTTGATATAACACCCAGCCGTTATCGTGCCAAAACACCATACCTGGCGCTTCAGGTTGAAAGTGAAAGAGGTTCATTTTTTTAGCGAGCTTGCGGTGGTCGCGCTTTTCGGCTTCTTCAATGCGGTGCAAATGTGCTTTTAACGCTTTTTTATCACCCCACGCTGTACCATAAATACGTTGCAACATTTCGTTATTGCTATCACCGCGCCAATAAGCACCGGACAATTTTGTTAATTTAAATGCGCCTAATAAAGCCGTATTTGGCACATGAGGGCCACGACATAAATCAACAAAGTCGCCTTGCTTGTAAACGGTTAACGTTTCATCACCTGGGATATCTTTAATGATTTGCACTTTGTAGTGCTCGCCCATTTTTTCAAATAGGTCGATCGCTGCTTCACGTGATAATTCTTGACGCTCAACTGTTAGCTTTTGCTTAGCAAGCTCGAGCATTTTCGCTTCAATTTTCTCAAGGTCTTCAGGAGTAAAAGAGGTTTCATAAGCAATATCATAATAAAAGCCATCTTCGATCACAGGACCGATGGTAATCTGCGCTTTAGGGTATAACGCCTTAACCGCCTGCGCCAATAAATGCGCTGTAGAATGGCGTATAATTTCAAGCCCTTCTTCATCCTTAGCAGTGATGATCGCAAGCCCACTATCTTTAGTGAGTGTGTGATTGATATCCACCAACACACCATCCACCTTGCCGGCTAGTGCCGCTTTGGCAAGACCAGCGCCTATCGAACCAGCAACATCCGCTACGGTGACGGGTTGATCAAATTCTTTTAAACTGCCATCTGGCAATGTAATACGCGGCATCACGGTTTATCTCTTAACATAAATTTTAAAACCCAAGAATGCTATCATTATGGGCACCTAGTGGCAAATGACTTCTACCTAAGCAATTTTTCGTGCTCACCAGCAACAGTGTCAAACATTTTCCTTATCCAGCTTTTTAAGCATTTGTTCAATTTCTTGAATATCCTTAGTATCAACAGCTAGTGCTTCTGATTTTCTACGGTGATTATCAAACTTTTCGTATTCTTCTTGGGCCAACTGTTGTGCAACCGCCATCTGAACTTTACCAGCATGATTCAATAAGTCATGCTCATTAAACTTTAGAAATGCATCTAACCTTTCTCCCCACTGAGACATACTGATAGTTTTACGTCGACGTGCTTGCTCTTCCGCATAATCCAAGTACATGGTAACAATACGATTCAATTGCTCCAGCTCATCGTGCTTTAAATAATTCTTTGCCGTAATTACATCCGCCTTACGAACGACTGCTCCTTGCCAAGCAGTCAGCCCCATATTCGATTTTTTCGCATCACTACGGCTGGCAATCAACTCCGCCGCCGTTTGCCCTGTTATCGCCCAAAGCATTTTATTCTGCACTTTCTTGAAAAAAATCTGGGCTTGCTCTGAAGTCTTGTCATAATCTAGAGCCGTTGCATAAAGATCTTTCACTTTCTGATAAAAACGTTTTTCGGATGCCCGAATGTCTCGGATGCGAGCTAACCACTCATCAAAATAGTCCCATTGGTCAGCTTGCTTCAGGCGCTCATCATTCATTGCAAAGCCTTTGACAAGGTACTCTTTCAGGACTGTATTTGCCCAGCGTCGAAATTGGATGCCCCGAGATGAGCGAACACGATAACCAACAGATAAAATCATATCCAGATTGTAGTGTAACGTATTGTAATATTTACCATCTTTAGCAGTTCGTCGGAAATTCCGACAGACTGAATTTTCAACAAGCTCACCATCACTTAAAATATTTTGAATGTGCTCAGCAACAGTAGATCGACCTTTGCCAAATAACTCTGCAATTTCTTCTTGAACTAACCAGACAGTACCCTCCATGGCCCGAAGATTAATTTTGGCCACTCCATCTTCAGTCTGATATAAAACAATTTCACCTGTACTCATGCAGCCATCTCCTTCAGAAGCTTTTTTATTACAGGGATAAACCTAGTTAATACGCTCAGTCAAATAGTATAACTTTTGCGAATTAGACTGCTTTTTTATAGATTAAACGCTTAGCACTTTGGTAGGCACGGGCAGTATCGAACTGCCGACCCCCACCATGTCAAGGTGGTGCTCTACCACTGAGCTACGTGCCTAGAAAGATCCGAAACGATAGCACTGTCGATTTGTGAGTGCAAGCCTATAGTGGTGTGATTTTGCTACTATTTTTGGGTGCGCACCTTCGTCCAAGGTTTAATCTGCCAAGTCGTATAGGCCGTCGCGATATGCTGGCCATCGACATCGTACATTTCAGAACACATGATTTGCAACACTGCATCTTCACTCTGCAGTGTTGCCTGTAGCTGCTCATAAGTGGAAGGGTCCATCTGCGCACGCGCTTTGATATCTTTCTTCGCCTGAAAATGATAGTCCACTTTGAGTTCTGACATAATCAGTCGGTATCGTGTCGGGTTGAACTTCATGATCAATAGCAGACCTGCTGCAAATTCTGCGATAGTGGCAATACCGCAGGCGTGTATGCCGCGTATATGATTAAAATTACCTTTACGATAACGAGCGCCTGTCTCAATAGTATCTTCACCGATGGTAAGCACTTTAAACTTATGTGGCTTATTAAATGGAATCACTTTCCATAGCACGCAATTTAATAGCCACAGATAAAATGAAGAGGTTTTGGCTTTTTGTAATAAAACAATTAATCGTTCCATGGTGTATTTTTCCTCTGTATTATTTTTTGCGCATTTATAACGCTAATTTCCAGTTCATCACAAAATACTGGCTCTTCCAAGCATCTTCAGCAACTCCTATCGATCCTCAGCTTGCGGTCTGCAATGTCGCTGCTGAAGATAGCTATCATCACTTAACGCATTTTGTGATGCAAACAACTAATTTCCAATATATCACAAGGTCAATATATAGCTCTAATTTAATACTGTGATAAAAAGCATGTTTTTTACAAACCCTAAAAAGAATACTGTTTTTTTGGTAAGTGCTTTTAGTGGAGTTCAGTAAAAATCTTGCCTCTAGATGATTAGCAGTTTTTAAGCGCGGACTCCGTCACGCGTTCTGTGTGTAGCTCGTGTCCTATAAGAAAATATGCGCCAACAATTAACCTATCCTTCGCAAAGCTATGTTAAAATAATCCTTGCAAGCACAAATTCAGGGAAAGCAACATGACCCAACCACTCTGGCGACCCTCACCGTCTGCAATCGAGCAAACACATCTATCGCATTTTGCTGCAAAACTTAACAAAGAACATGCTGTGGAATTTTCTTCGTATCCTGAACTGCATCAGTGGTCAGTTCAACATAGAGATTTATTTTGGCAAGCCGTGTGGGAATATGGTGAGATTATTTCATCGCAGGCCGCTAACGACATTTATCTGCCTGGCGAAACGATGCGTGATGCACAATGGTTTACTGGCGCGCGGCTTAACTTTGCAGAAAACTTATTGCGTCGCCATGACGATGCTATTGCTATTCTATTTGCCAATGAACATGGCGATCGGATGCAAATGAGTTTTCGTGAACTGCATCATCACGTCGCTCATGTGGCTAAACATTTACGCCAAGTTGGGGTAACGGCAGGTGATTGTGTTGCCGCCGTAATGCCTAATTCTCCAGAAACGGTTATTGCTATGCTCGCAACAACGAGTATTGGCGCCATCTGGAGTTCATGCTCACCTGACTTTGGCTTAACGGGATTGCTTGATCGATTCACTCAAATACAACCCAAAATATTATTTGCCTGCGACGGGCATTATTACGGTGGCAAAACCTTTCAACACCTCGATACTGTTGCAGAGCTGCAGCAGTCAATTAATAGCATTCAACAAACCATTGTTGTGCCCTATATTACTAACGCACCCAACATCAGCCAACTTAAA
>JAJFJO010000283.1 GCA_021774015.1 Gammaproteobacteria bacterium | reverse complement strand
GCGGTCGCCTCATCAAAGGCAATATGACAGGATGGTTTGCCTCGTCTTAAATCATCATTATCAATGGCGGGTAGGTCATCATGAATTAATGAAAAGCTATGCACCAGCTCTATTGAAGCACAACAACTATCCAATACGAAGTCATCAGCCCCTAGCTCGTCACCAATACTATAAATCAACGCTGAACGAAGTCGCTTGCCACCATTGAGTGCTGAGTAGCGCATCGCCTTATGTAAGTGTTTTGGTTCTTGAGTTGCACTAGGTAGGATTTCTTCTAGCGTATTATCAACCCGCACCTGGCAATCTGTTAAATATTGTTTTATATTCATGGCGCCCCTCCATTTTTTAATTAGGATATTCTAATTAATTTAAGGTTGCAGCTTTCTGGTGGCGACTCACCCCATAGACTTAATATATAGCCGCCATCGCCACTTCCTGTTGGTTTGACTGCTAAGGCATTTTTTTCTAAAAGATATTCCATTTGTTGGTGCATGTTTGAATTGATTAGCCCCCATTTTTGGAAGCAATCATTGCTTGCCGCCATTGCTTTTTTTAACTCAATTAAGCCTTCCAACTTGTTTTTTAGAAAAGCTTTTTGTGCTTTTAGTACAGAATTTTCCATTGTGCTATCTATAGATTTAGCTAGTTTTACATTCTCTTTCCAGAGCTGTGACACTTGTTCAATGCATGTAGATGTTCTTGCTGACTTGTGGGTATCAGTAAGGCACAAATAAGGTTGCCATTTTGGATTGATTTTCTTGATGGCGCCATTGGTTGAGTATACAATAGGTTCTTCTGTCAAAACTCCGGCAATATCGAGCCCACTACTTTTGCCATGGAAAAAATCTTCCAGCTTTCTCGAGAATTTAAACAATTTGCTTGGGTTAACCCATCTTTTCCAAATCATCCATTTTGTTAAAGACACACAAACTGCAGCAGAAAAACCAAGGCCATAACCCATCGGTATATTGTTTTCTAAAATAAATTTACCACCCACAGCGCTATTGGGTTTGTTAACTAGTTTCAATGAGTGCTCAAGTAAATCAGAAAATATAATTAATAATGTTTCACCGAATGGTGTGTTTTCATGATCAATAGTGCAAACGTTGTTATGGGAGTAAAAAGTAAGATTAAATGATTTTGATAATACCGGAATAACAAGAGCTGGATGTCCTCTTGAAATGGAGTGTTCTCCACATAAAATGCATTTAGCGTGAGCGGAATTTTTGAAGTCAATAGAGTCAATTTCAGTCTTTTGCATTATAATCTCCAGTGTGAAAATACATAAAGGATCTAAAGCCTAGCAATTTTCCTTATATCTTCTTGTTAATAAGGCCCACTCAACATGAGCCTGAACGTGTTGCTCTATTATCTCAAGAGCAGAAGATAAGTCATTTTCCACATTAAGTTTTGGGTTAGATAAGATGGATGTTTTCAGTTGAGTCAATTGAAGAGCTGTGTCATTATAATAAGCGTTGCAAGAATCAAATGCTTCTTGTAAAGATAACTGATCTTCACATTGTTTTATCAATAAAAAATTATCTTCTTTGTTTTCGTTTTTGCTTTCTTTTTCAAAAGAAAGCAAGTCATTGGATAAAATTAAAGCCACACAAGACAATTTCCTGAAAAGAACGAACTGTTCACTTTCTCGGGTTGAATCGCTAAGATTAATTTCTTGTAACAAGTAAGCTAATTCAATGGTAAGATCAAGAGCGCTGCCCAGCTCTCTAAACTCCAAATAAGAAAATGAGTTGTGTTGATGGTCTGATTTTCTGGTGTTGAATTCATACAGCCAAGCGTCAAAAGTTTTCTTCATGCTACGTATAAAATATTTTTTTTCGGTAGGTAGAGAGAAAATTCTTTGACTAATATCGCTAAAAGCTGATCTAATGCCGTCATACGCAGGAAGATTTTTATTTCTGCTGTAGAGTGATTCTTGAGTGTTGTGGTCAAATACACTGAGAATTTTTTGTAATATTTTTTTAAGATCATCGTCCGCACTGATTAAATGCTGTTGGTTGTCAAGAATATCATCAAACAGAAGGATTAATGATGAAAATGCTGTGTATATTTTAAGTTTATTATAGTTGTCGCTCCGAAAAGCAAAGCCACTGCCAAAGCATATTGCGGAAATTGATTTCTCCCTTTTTTTGTCCCATAGACCATAGTCCATTAACCATCGTTGGTTGTCTTTTTCTAGCATGGTATTTTTTTGCGGGACAAAGTGGGGGCTAATGCGCCTTAATTTTCCTGACAATCTCAGAGGTTCAGGCGAGTCTATTTTGCCCATATCATAACTCAAGAATTCATCTGAGATGCTCGATGATGTATGTAATGATGTATTAGTCATGATATTTTTCAATGAAAATTTTGCCGCAAAAATCAATGCACAGACAACATTTTGAGGGCAGTAAAGAGTTTTTCCAATCCATAAAGTATCTTCTGGCGCTGTAGTTACACCCTCTAGATAATGATATGCTTTTTTTAATATGAACATGTCAACAGGGTTCCCTTTAGACAGCCAAAAGGTTAAAGAGAGCGCAGCAAAAGCAGTCTCTTCTTGGGTTGACCCACTTGCTCCCCAGGAACCGTCTGTATGCTGGTTGCGTACAATCCAGTCTACACATTGCTGCGCTAACGTATCGTCAAGTCCTTCCAAAGCAATCACTGCTCTAGAGGTTGGGTAGATAGGAGAAAAATGCCATTTATCTGTAAAAGGCGGGCTATCACTATCACTAGACACCTTCAATCCTAACCATTCAGTGATTTTGGTAACGGCCAATTGTGCGCGCGCATCATTTTCAAACAAACGTAATGTCATTAATGTGTGAATATTCGTACTAATTGATGGGTTGCGTTCACCTGCATAAGTTTCAATGCACGTACCATTGAAAAACTTCAATAATATATCAGGTTGCAAATTTTCTTGGTAACCTGCTAGTATTAACGCTCTCATTCCGTTAGCTGTGCAATCTGGATCAATAAAAAAATGGCTGGAATAACCTAGTCCTTTGGATTGACGGGTTTTCCATGATCTGGCAATATCCACAATCAGTTTTGATAGTAATGTATTTGATAATGTTACCCCTGCTTCAAGAAAATAATTAGCGGAAAAGGATATTTCAAATTCATCAATTGGAAATACATTAGGTAAAGATGCGTTGTCAGCTGAATAACTCATGCTGTTTTCTAAGAATTGATAAACTTTTGGTATATCTTCTCCACGATAGCGCATAACAGATAATAGGTAAGCGGTTGCAGCCGGTGATGCAGCAACCGACCCCATCGTTGAGAGCATATGCTGATTAACATCACAATCTAAGTTATGGTTATGCAAATGATCGAGCCCTAACATTTCTAGATTAAACCACCATGAAGCAGGTTCATCACAGCCACACTGATCGTGATATTTTTTTATCAATAAAAATTTTTCTGCCCGAGCTTTTTCATAAGGCTCGTAATATATATTTAATTCTTCAGGAAGAAAAATGCCCAAGCGTCGACATTCATTAATTAGGGTAGGTAGTAGTAGCTCGAAACCAATGGTTTCATATTCTTCACCCGCTAAATTTTTAGATAGATTTATTAGGGCGGCTACTGCTTTTTCAATTAATGCTTCATCGGCTATAGAACCCCATTCTTTTAAGGCTGATAATGCTGATAATGTGCTTAACGTGTTGCCATGGGCGTTATATATTTTACTGCCCCAGCTTCCATCACTCATTTGACTGTTGCGTAAATATTCAATGGCTAGTGGGAATGCAGGTTTTTCAGTGTTAGGGAATCCGGGCACACGAGCGAGCCATGCTGTATCATACGCAACGGGCAATACTATTCCTTTGCCTAGAACTTGTGTTAAATACCCCTGAGAATCATAACTCTGTTTGTTTCTGTGCATTATAATCATCCCCATATTAAAGTATAACTATTCAGAAAAAAGTGGCTCAAGGTATCTTTTTTGCAAGGCAATATCTAATGCCTGTTTTAACCAGGGTGTATATTTTCTTGGGTTGTTATTTAAATTCTGCAAAAGACTTTCAATAGAAACCCATTCAAACTTATTGATTTCTTCTGGGTCAGATTTGATGTTTTCATCGGTATATTTCCCTATAAAAACATGATCGTATTCGTTCTCAATCAAATTATTCTCAAGTCTAGCGCAATAAGAAAAGTAGCCTACTTCATATAAATTCAAAGTAAAGCCAAACTCTTCTTGTAAACGTTTTTCTGCTGTCAATATAATGTCTTCACCTGGCCGTGCATGGCTGCAGCAAGTGTTTGTCCATAAATTAGCGCAATGGTATTTTTTTGAAGATCTTTTCTGTAATAAAATTTCCAAGAAGTTGTTGGTGTCACGAAAAACAAAAATTGAAAAAGCACGATGCAATAGCCCCTTTTCATGCACACTCATTTTATTGGCCAAGCCAACTTGATGGTCGTTTTTATCTACAAGAATGATATCTTGATTTTTTGCATCAGAATTGCTAGACATATCCATATCGAATCCCATGGAAGCCTCCTGGCCTATAGTAATTAGATCTAAATTTTTTTTTCTTATCGAAGCTTTAACGGAAGCTTCTTTTTTCTTTTCAAAAACAGACAATATAACATCACCACCTAATGCACCACAGCCTTTTGCTGCTAAAATAGAGTCGTCACCTTTTAAGCAATCAATAATGTCTTGCGTTTTTTTATGGATAAAACCTTTTTTTGCCAGTTGATCATGGTAAAGATTGATTGCATTGCAAAAACCAACCGTGTCATTTTTGCAAATGCTGTTAGATGCTATGTTCACTGTGTTATAGAGATCATCCGTATTTATTTTTTGTAATTCATGCAAGTGTTCATGTGTTGCTATTTTATTGTCAGTATTAATGAGGGCATAACTTAAGTTATAAAATGGCCAAGAAAATTTCTCCTTTATTTTTTTGTTTTTACAAAAATACAATATCCCTCCGCTAATTTGAGACAAAACATCGGCGCCACTTAGTTGATATAAGCTGTTAGATTGAGAGAGTTCAAAATATTCTTTTATAATATAATCAATGTCAATTTTCCTTTGATGGTAATAGTTTTCATACAGTGCCAGCATCAAATATTGCGCGCTAGAAGCTCCGAATCCTCCAGAACCATTGTAGGGATCATAAAAGTCAATGCGAGTACTTTTAAAGATGTCCTTATGTTTTTCCATAAATAGTCCGGCCGGACTGTTTTCATTGAAAATGGCATCTTGATTTTTTGAGTAATGTTCACCAATCTCTAATTTAAATCTTGGTGCTGTGCTGAGTAAAATAGATGGCCCTCCATTTAAAACAAGATACTCACCTAGTAAAAACGTTTTCGATGGTACTGATATTTTAAAAGCCATAACACTTACCTCACCTGCTATTGTTTCGTATTTCCTCCAATGCATTTTTTACATCTTTATGAGAAATACTTTTATTTTTCTTGAGAATTTTTTCTAATAATTTTTTTAATGAAGCTCTCTCCATTTGACTTGCCTTAACTGAGCAACATAAATTATCAATGTGTAGTTTCATATGGCCACAAGTAATACCATCTGTGGTTAGAGCCCGTAAAGCTGCTAGATTTTGTACTAAACCGACTGCTGCAACGATTTGTGCTAGCCGCTCTGCTGATGTCGCTTTTAGGATATCTAGGCAAGCTAGCGCTGTAGGGTGAAGATTGGTAATGCCGCCAATAATTCCGACATTTATTGGTGCTTTTAAAACACCAGTCAATAAGCCGTCGGTATAATTCCATTTGGTAATTGCTTGGTATCGTCCTTTTTGTACAGCATATGCATGCACGCCTGATTCTACTGCCCGCCAGTCATTGCCTGTAGCAATTAAAACAGCATCCATTGCATTGCAAGCACCTTTATTATTAGTTGCTGCACGATAAGGATCAATTTCAGCAAACAACGATGCTTCAGCGATGCTGTTTCCCAGTATAGGGTCAATTCCTTCAAGTATAATTTTCGCTTGGGTGAGTTTTTGGTCATTCATATTTGAAAGAATGCAGATATTAATTTTTTCTCCCGTTAAATTTTCTATAGGGTTTTTAATGGATTCACATATTTGATTAACTATATTTGCTCCCATGGCATCACAAGTGTCTACAAGAATATGAATGACACCCATTATGCCTTTATCAGGCCGTTTAATTTTTCGAACATATAAATCTTTAACACCACCACTACGCTTCACCATTGAAGATGCAATGCCTTTATTAAGATCTTCAATCAATGCTTTTTTGTTCTTTTCTAGTAACACATCAAATTTTTTTGGATCTTTAAGTTTTGCTATTTGAAGTTGCCCAATTGATAATTTCCCCTCACTTTTAGTTTCAATTCTGCCATTATCTCTTATCCAGATTGCTGTTTTTGATGCGGCGGCAACTACCGATGTTTCTTCAATGGCCATAGGGACAATTACATCTTCATCATCAATAACAAACCCAACTGCAACACCCAATGGTAAAGCATAATATCCAATAGCATTTTCAATGAAGTTTTCTGCATGTGAAAAATCTAGCATTTGGTTTGACTGTATCTGAGCACAGTGATGATCACTAATAAAGCCTAGTTGAAGCAACACTTTTAATCGTTGCTTTCTATCTAGCTTTGAAAAGCCGCTAAACTCTTTTAATCTATAGCTTTCACTACTCATGGTCTGTCAACTCTTTTTAAAGAATACTCACACCTGTCATTAATATAGGTTATAAAATGTGTTCTGCCATGCAAAACCTTAAGCTTGCATGGAATCAGTATGTTATAAGTTAAGGTGGGTGTTGCATTTTTTGCTGCAACACAGCCCACTTTTGCTCTTGATGTAACTAGTTAAGTGCCAGGTGTTGGTTGTTTTTAGCAAACCTGGCGATTTTATTCCGTTGAAAAAACGCCAGATTTTTGCTGTATTGGCTAAATCTGGCGTTTTTTGGCGGGTTGAAAATCGCCAGAAACAAGGGAATGTAATATAACCACCTGATAATAAAGTAGGCACGGGTGTTATTGAGCCTTTCGAGCGTAAGTTGGAATTGTTTGAAATTCCACGTAAGTTCAGCATACAAAAGGTTTTAATTACAACTGAAGGTGCAATGGACGCTCTTGTGGGTCGTGCTTACTTCGATCGTGTGATTATCTTAAGCGAGCTATTCAGATGATCCTAGAAAACGCGTTCAACTACACTTTCTAGGACAATAGACTATTCAATTTCAATCATCTCGAAATCTTCTTTCATCGCGCCGCAGTCTGGGCACATCCAGTCATCAGCGACATCATCCCAGTGTGTGGCAGGCTTGATACCGTCTTCAGGCCAACCCTGTTCTTCATCGTAAATAAATCCACAGAGTAAGCAAAGGTATTTTTTGTATGGCATAATGGCGTCTCATTTGTCTAGTAACATTACGCTATATAATAAACCGAGGATGAAAATATGCCAACCCTTTCTGACAATGCCAGCCCTACCAAGTGCAAAACCTTATATGAACGTGCGCAAGATGTGATTCCTGGCGGGGTGAATTCACCGGTGCGAGCTTTTAAGTCCGTCGGTGGAGTGCCGCGATTTATCCAGTCGGCTCAAGGGGCTTATATGACTGATGTAGATGGTCGGCGTTATATTGATTATGTGGGTTCTTGGGGCCCGATGATATTAGGGCATGCTCACCCAGCTGTATTACAAGCGGTGACTAAAGCAGCACAAAACGGCCTAAGTTTTGGTGCCCCATGTGAGCTAGAGGTGGAGTTAGCAGAAATGATCTGTGGTTTAATTCCAGCGATTGATACAATTCGCATGGTCAATTCTGGTACGGAAGCGACCATGTCGGCAATTCGTTTAGCGCGAGGGTTCACGGGGCGGGATAAGATTATCAAGTTTGAGGGTTGTTACCACGGTCATACAGATAGCTTGCTGGTGAGTGCCGGTTCAGGTGCATTGACATTAGGAGTGCCGAGTTCACCAGGCGTTACTGAAGGTGCTGCAGCTGAAACATTGGTTGCTACGTTTAATGATTTAGATTCCGTTGAGCAATTATTTCAATCACATAAACATCATATTGCAGCGACTATCGTAGAGCCTATCGCTGGCAATATGAATATGGTATTGCCTAATGCTGGTTTTCTTGAAGGTTTGCGTGAGTTGTGTAATCAGCATGGTGCGTTATTAATACTTGACGAGGTGATGACGGGATTTCGCGTGAGCCCAACAGGTGCTTGTGGTTTATATGATGTGACTCCCGATTTAATCACGCTTGGAAAAATCATCGGTGGCGGAATGCCGGTGGGTGCATTCGGTGGTCGTGTGGACATCATGAATCATTTGGCGCCAGTTGGTCCTGTATATCAAGCAGGAACGTTATCTGGAAATCCAGTTGCGATGGCGGCGGGGCTAGAAACCTTGAAGCAGCTGCAAAAACCCGGTGTATACGATGGGCTGATGCAAACAACGCAACAGCTTATTGAGGGTCTATTGCAGCGCGCACAAGCAGCCAACATTCCATTAACGGCGAACTATCGTTGTGGTATGTTTGGGTTATTTTTTACAGAAGAATTAAAGGTGACGTCTTATTCGCAAGTTGTTGCCTGTAACGCGGATCAATTTAAGCAGTTTTTCCATGCGATGTTAGCAGCAGGAATTAATTTGGCACCTTCAGCTTTTGAAGCGGGTTTTGTATCTATTGCTCATGGTGGCGATGAAATAGCGCGCACGCTTGATGCAGCAGAGCGTGCTTTTGCACAAATTGTTTAGCGAAATTTTAGGATGCATGTATGGCGCTATTAAAGACACAGAGTGATTTAGTACCAACTCAGAGCAAATCGACTGGGTATTGGTCGTGGCCATTATTCATCTCGCTGTTTTTAATTACGGTGGGTCAATCTTCGATGGATTTATACTTGCCATCGATGCCGGCAATGACGTCAAGCTTGGGTGTAAGTAGTAATTTAATTCAGGCAACTATGACAGCTTTCTTAATTACCTATGCTGCCTCACAGTTGCTGTATGGCCCTTTGATTGATCGCTATGGTCGTCGCCCGATGCTTATCGTTGGGACTGTAATTTATATTTTAGGTAGCGCTGGGTGCGTGTTAGCTACAAATATTCAAATGTTAATTGCGATGCGTTTGTTGCAAGGGTTTGGTGGTGGAGCATGCAGTGTATTATCACGCACTATTTTACGGGATGCATTTGATGGTAAGGCCTTAATACAAGCGAGTGCGTATAACTCTATTGTGTGGGCGGTTGTGCCTTTAGTTGCCCCGGTGATGGGAGGGTATGTTCAGCATTATCTGGGTTGGCGATTTAATTTTTTAGCTCTGGTGTTGTTGGGTGTGGTGCTGTTGATTTTTGTGTTGCTATTTTTCCGTGAGACACAAGCACAAGAGCATAGGCAAACGTTGCAGCTTGGTGCAATAATCAATAATTATAAAACCGTTTTAAAACATCGAGAATTTATGGGTTATGGTTTTTGTTTGGTTATGATGTATGGTGTGATTGTGGCGTTTAGTTTAGTTTCTCCTTTTTTGTTGCAAACCCGTTTGGGGTTATCACCTGTGCATTATGGCTGGGTGGTTATTATTATCACGTCGGGTTATTTGTGTGGCTCGACGATCAGCTCTGTTATGGCATCACGAGTGAATGCAAATACAACGGTGATGATGGCTCTAATACTGATGCTGGTTTCCAGCGTTATCATGTTGATTTTTGCATTGGCTGGCGTTGTTAATTTATGGGTCATTGTGGTGCCGATGTTTTTTGTGTTGATGGGCGACTCGATTATTTACCCAACGGCCACTGCGGGAATGATTTTACCATTTCCGCAGGCGGCAGGCATTGCGGGTGCACTCTCAGGCTTCTTGATTATTTGCGGCGGCAGTCTGATTAGTTTCTTTATTGTGTTACTGCCAGAGAACACCCAGCTACCATTGGCGACGTCTATTGTGGGTATGGTGCTAATCGCACTGGGTGTTTATAGGCGCTTTGTTCGGGGCGGGGCCAAATAAAAAATCATTAAAAATCAGGTAGCTGGTGAAAAGATCGACAATTCCAGAATATGAATTTCATATTGTGAAATTCATATTCTGGAATTAATTGCGAGTGTTGTTCATGCGTAATTAAGTTACCTTCAAAAAATACGGTAAGGCGATCCTGGGAGGAGCTGGTTGAGAAAAAGCGCGATGATTTGCTTTTAGAAACAAAGTCGTTAACAGTTGTTCACAAGAAATTATTGGTTGCTGTGGCGAGTGGCATTAATAAGTCGCTAACAGGGAAGGGGTTTTTAAAGCGAGCAGACCTGTCGGGTGCGAGTGCATTGAGGGGGCTGGAGTACTTGGTGGATGAGGATTTTCTTGAAAAATCGAGTGATGGGTATCAACTCATCGACCCGCTTTTAAAAACCATCATTAGGCAGCTGCAGGCATTTTAAGGTACTAAAGCAACTATTTAGCGGCTGCCAATTTGTATCAAGATTTCGCTGCGTTTTCAGTTTATCAAGACAAAAGAAGAGCCATGGTGCGCAATGCAAAATCAATAGAATCAACTGGTTGCAGGCCGGTTAAGTTTTCACCTAAAACGCGGGTGTAATTGGTAGGGAGTGTGTGGTAGGATTGCCATATATCAAGGCCGTTTAAGGAATCGTCATGACTGTGTTAGTTATTTGTTCAGAGAAGGACCGTGCTAGGGTTGAAAAAGCTCTTAATCCTGGGCGCAGTGCAGTACAAACCATAAGCGATAATCTTTTTCGCTTTTTGAACTCGCCCAAAAAAGGGTATGTTGCTGCTCAAGGGCAAGAGCAACATAAGGTGTGTGGCTGGGACGATGTGTTAACACCAGCTGACGCCGCTGACATCACTAGGGTGGTTGTGGTTGATAGTAATCCAAAGAGTATTTGTGCTACGACAAAACCTACTGATTTTGCGGATAAGTTACGAAAGAAATTAAAAGGGTGCGCGTCGTCAGACATTAGTTTGACGCTTTTAGTGAGCAGGCAGCCCATGGCTACTGTAAGACATTTTTCTGGTGAGGCGGGAAGTTTTAGCTTAGAGCGTTTTGTCGAGACTGTGCGTGAAGAGCTACGTGATGCCGAATTTACTGTTGATGCTGTTTATGCTCCGCTAGGCGACAATGAATGTAATGGTACACTTATTTTTATAGGTGAAGATAATATTAAGATTGAAGGTTTTGGTGACGACCTTTCTATAAATACAATAGGGAAAGATTCTTTGGTAGATGCCTTGTTGAATCCTGAGAGCTCTAGGTTGGTTTATAAGAAAGAAGGGCCAGTGCTTCAGCGTGCTGCGACAGCTTAGTTTGGTAGTATCTTACAGTTTTTGAACTATTATTTTTTCAATTGCGTAGCAAAATAGTGTTAGGGAATAAGATTATTCCCTGGGTGGTGTATTTTTTATGGTCCGTTTTAGAGTTTGGTTTTAATAGCAATATATCAATTATCAAATTATACAGTAGATGCACATAAGCAGCGCATTTAGCGGTGAGTTATGTAGGTGGGTTATGTCTCAACATATTATTGTGGCTTTAGAAGATGAAACGAGTGAAGATGCTGATTTTTTGGGTCGCCATTATAATCTTAAGGCATTGGTATTTGATCAGCTCAAGGAGTTTGTAGAAACAGAAGATGAACCCATTGGGCGCATCACTCTTATTGGTCACT